>JBOFTL010000413.1:0-5086 GCA_051652045.1 Microcoleus sp.
CAGATTTGAACAGAATTGAAAAATGCTGGTCTTGGCTCAAAAGTCGCATCCGCAAACAATTATATCGGTTTGATTGTTTACGTGATGCGATCGAAGATGTTCTACATCTTGCATCCTAACCGCCTTGGCGGTTGCTATAAAATCATCGCTGGGATTGCCGCAAACAATCGATTTGGCTGGCTACGATCCGCTAGAGGCAATTACTCAAAACGATCCGAACGGTTTTGCGGTTTATACAGCGCACATTCAGGTACAAAATGCTGTCGTTCAAACGGCGAGTTTAATCGGGGGAATTTCATCAGCTAACTCTAACATCGATATTGCCGATCGAATCATTTCTTCCCTAGCAAATCAAATTCAATCCGGCCCGATCGATCTCAATTCGATCGGCACTGCCTACGGCCTTTTAGGTGGCATAAATCCAAGTAGTAATAACTGGATAACCAAAAAGGACTTAATTCCTGAGTGCAAAATAATCCGATCGCGCTCGATCGAACTATATCTTACGCGATCGCATCGTAAACTACCAAACTCTCGAATTGTGCCATCAGCGTTCCTTCCCCAGAGTTTGCAAATCCATAAATTTTCGGTAATTGTTTTGTATCAACCAGAATTTTCCGCACTTCTCGGTTAGAAATATCGGCTAAGTTTCTATTGGTAAGCATAGCATGAATCGCAGCAATACCGACACCTTGACCGACTGCCGCATTAAATTCAACGATTCTACCAACAGAACAAGCCAACCCTTCAAAGCCAGAAGCTGGACTGACTACTGCCAAATTGGGAACGTTTTTAATTAAGGCGTGGCGGATGCCAACATTAAAGGTTGGCTTTTGAAAGCTGAGAGTTTTTAACCATCCTTTTGCCTCTGCTTTTTCCCCGATTCCGGGAATGCCTCCCCGAACATCAAAATGATAGCTAAATGTTGCCAAAGCTTCATCAGCCCGAACGCCCCCAAGCAGCATTTGCGAACCTGTTAAAGGTTCTACAGCACCTGTAATATTGCCTGCGTGTCTGATATAAAGTTCGGCTGCGGGAGTAACAGAAGTTGCTCCCAAACTCTTCAGCCAAGTTGTTACAAATGACATTTCTTGCAGCATTTTCGGCGTCGGTAGCGAGCCACTTTTTGCTAAGAATTCGGCTTGGCTGGCACTAACTGCGAATAACACCGCATTCCACGACAGTCTGGTGTCAGGAAGTATGGCAATATTTCCCTCATCTAAAATAGCGCTGGTTTGAGGAAAAGCTAGCTTGGTTCCCCGAAAAGAGTGATAAGCTACTGATAGTGCGGGCGATCGCACGTCTATATAATCCTTACCCGCCCATAAAGTTTTTAAATTGCCTCTAGTATCGAACATTTCCTGACGCAATTCTTCCGCTAGCTTGGCATCTTTACCCGCAGCGTGACTGAGAAATTTTTGCCCTTCTAAATCTGTCAGGTTTGTGAACCGTTTGAGATAGATATAATCGAGTTCTTTCAATCTTCTAGGAGTAAGTCCTTGGGTTTCAAAAGTCAGGGTGACGGGAAGTTCGGAGTTAGGCAAACCAAATGTTTCAAAGCCGCTGAGTTTTCTCACGCCTGCAGCTTGAGCTAATTCAGCATTGACAGTGGCATCGATAAACTGTTTGGCGGCATAAACTACTCCTTTAGATGTTACGATACTGGCAATCTTTTGCCCTTGTTTGTTGACCGATCGAATTTCAACTTTACTGAGTAGCGAACCTCCGGCTTGTAGCAGCATTTCTCGGAGTGCGGCACTGGCTTTGCGAGGGTCTAGGGCAATCTCGAATACACCAGCTTTTTGCAGGAATTCCTTGTAGATTGCAGGTGGCGAACCAAAGGTATCTAAACCTAAAGATTCTCTAAGTTCTCGATCGATTTGGGTGCGATCTAAATAAGCAAGCCCGCCTCGAACTAAATGACCGCCAATGCCTTCTTGCAAGCTGCCCTTAGACATTAATAAAACTTTAGGATACAGCTTAGTCCGGCGGCGGTATTCTCGGGCTGCTGAGATAATAGCGAGCACTCCCGGAACTTCATCACCGAAGCAAATCACATCGTAATAACGTACATCGCTGACCATTATTCAGTCACTTTTCCTTGTTGAACTATCGATGCCAGATCGTACCACAAGAGCGATCGCTAAATAGAAGGAAGAAGGAAGAAGGAAGAAGGAAGAAGGAAGAGGGGAGAGGGAAGAGAGTACAAGGAAGCAGGCAGAAGGAAGAGGGCAGAGGGAATAGAGCAGAAGGAAGCAGGCAGAAGTAAGAAGGAAAAGGTTACTCTAAGATTTTATAAGCTGAGAATAATTTGTTTTGTTGGGATTTTGCAACATTCTCAATAACCTGTAGAGTTCAAGGTGGTATTCGGATAAGGAGTTTGACCTCATACTCGGATAACGAGCGATAGCATCTGAGAGTTATGACAAATTGTTATAAATCGCACCCAGGCTCCGGAATGAGGCTAAACTGAGACGTAGATCTATGCACGAGAATTAATCTAGATTGATGCATTTACAGATCGAGATGGCTGGGGATCTAGGTACTAATTTTGCGAGCAGTTTTGGGGGGATTAGATCGGGTTCGATCGCGGCTAAATACCCTCTTGCCACTAAGTGCGCGGCGCGCTACAGTCATGGCATCTTGGAGGAATTCAGATGAACCTAAATTTAGATACTATTTTCTCATCCCTGATGAACCCAGCCCTGCATGAGTTTCAGGTTTGGGCAGTGCAAAATCCCGAGGAAAGTCTCAGCAAAACCTTCTTGCCGCCGATCGCCCTGATTGAAGGTTTAATTGCTAACGAACCCACGTATTTGCACGCTAAGCGCAATGCTTTTGGAGCTAATTTTTGCTGCGCGGGGCAAGTGGTAATGGGAGATTTTGCCACAATTGAAACAGCGCTGACCTCACCCCAGGCAAGGGATTGGCGGCTCGGAACTTCTGTGTTGGATGCTAATAATTCACCAAACCAGGATGTCGGGGGCAGGAATGTTTTTCTACTCTCTCTATCCGATCGCGAATCTGGCGGTAATGGAAGTCATGAAACATTCAGAAGCTGCGTGCAAAAGTATCTCTTGAATGAGGCTGCAATCGATCGCCAGCGAGATGCCACCGCGCGCAAATTGCTCGATCGACTTGCTGCCGATTATGTTGCAATGCCGCACGGTGAAGGGGCAGCATTTTTCACTGATGTAAAACGCGGTTGGATGGGATTTTTAGTCAGATACCTGCACTACACGATCTTTGGACTCGATCCCGATGATGAAGAGTCGATGGCAGTTCTCGCCGATTTGCATTACGTGCGGCAAAGCCCGCTGCACTATTTTGCTGTCGTTGGCGACTTGCTGCGCAGCCTGAATCTACTGGGACACGGAGATTTATCGACTCTCGTCGAGCGCGCGGCCGATATCTACGAAAATTCACCCGCTTTGGCAGAATTCCAACAGGATAACTCCGAAAATAGCATGACGCGGCGGGAATTGGCAAAATTGATGACAGCGATTATGGGCATCGCGGGAATGCAAGGCCCCTTGCACCTCGGCCAAACGGCAATGGGTTACCGCCCTCTCCCCGCTTATCACGGGCAAAAAACTGCTGACATCAAACCGATTAATTTTTGGGACGAGCTCGATTTGGACGATCGAGAATCTGTCAAGCTGTTTCTTCTGGAATGCGGGCGTCTTTGGGCTCCCGTCAGTGCCAGCCACCGAGTCGCCACGGCATCTTTCACGGCAACTATCGCAGGCAAGCAGCGAACTTTCCCCGCAGAAACCAAGGTACTGATACCGATGAGTTTGGGACTGCTGGATGAGAGTTTTTGGGGTGCGACAGTCTACGAATTCAACGCTAAACGGGAAAACCTTTGCCCTTTCCATATGGGCTTTCATTCAGTGGGCGATCGCAGTGCGGGACGCATTTGCCCTGCTAAAGATATCGCACTAGAAATGTTAGTAGATGTCATCAGTACCGTAGGGAAAGCGCGCCGATCTGCTGGTGCAATTTAATGTTTGATATGGAGGTTTATGGGTTTAAGATCGTGTCCGGTGAATTATAGCGATCGAAACAGTTTGTAGTGCTGACATCAAGACTCGGAGTCAGAAACCGGGTTTTTGGCAAGGACTGTGCATCAAAGCGAATATTTTTCGTCAAAAACCCGGTTTCTTGCATAGTTTATTGAGAATGGTGCCAGAGCTCAGTAGTGAGGACTTCAGTCCTCATTCAATCTCAATACTCGCGAAAGGACACCAAGTCCTTACTACAAACGAATGTTGGCGTAAATCTCGATCGGAAGAGGGGGAGAATTGCCAATTGCCACCAATTCCCAATTCCCGATTCCCAATTCCCAATTCCTAACTCTTTTCCTATGAATATTAGAATCGAAAAAAAGCAAAATCAAGACATCGCAACTTGGATGCAAGTAGAACAACCGAACGAGTTGCCCGAAGTCCTCAAAGGTATATTTTTTATGGACGGCAACGGTCTGCCGGACTATTGCTTGACGATGCAAACTGCTGAATGGAATCCTCGCAATTTGACTTTATTGCTGCGAGTTTTCGATCCGATAATTTGGAGTTTTCATTCATCATCTGCCGGACGGATGTTAATTTATCTCGTCAACTTTGCTCGCATTACCTACTTATTCCGCTTCTCTGATGCAACTTTGCAGCACGCCAATATTGCGATAATATTGTTTGGCTGGGAGGTGCCGCGGTGGATGGTGGATTTTTTGTTCGCTCGAGATCCAAATACTCCGAATGGGGATATCTGGTATCGCAAAAACTCTTTTTTTGGCGGACCTGCTGATAGCGGTTACGTACTCCGCAGAGTTGTGGATAAAAATCGAAATCAGACAGCGGCTTTTCCAGCTATGTTATCCAAGATTGGGAATGAGTGTTTGATTGTTACCAATTGATTGTTGCCAAAAGCTGTCGATCTCTTGTTTCAAAAGTTTTTACACTACTCGTGGCGTAAGGTGCGCACTGCGCACCCTACAACTTCCCAGTTTACGAAACATCTTCCGATCGCACCTATCTATCAAAAATTTCACTTTTTATATTTAAGTATAATTACACTTGTGAGTTAT
>JBOFTL010000414.1:0-6578 GCA_051652045.1 Microcoleus sp.
GCGGGCTTGATTTAGGATTGATTACTGTGGGGCGATCCCCGTCGCGTGGGGGCGCGAAGCGACTTCCCGTCTGGCCGCGATCGTTTGTTGGAATCGCCTGTATCTCTAGGATGGTTGTGCAAGTCCCACTCTAGTGATAGCAAATTCGACTTCAAGACCTCTGGAAGTTGCGTACCCGGTTCGATCGCACTTTTTAACCAAGATTTGGCATTTAGGGCAGACAGTAACTTCGATAGAGCAAAAAATCGATCTTTGGCAATTTTGTCAGCGAAGTCTGCCGATCCAAAATCTAGATTGTGATGGGATGAGCGTGCAATTGTTGTTTAACTTTCGCAATTCCCCAGTTGATTAATATTAATTACTCGATCGTGCCACGTATTTCCGGGACGATCGATCGGACGGGCGGGATTTGCAAGCAATTCGATCGGTGATTGCTGCCCTGATTCCGAAAGTTTCAACTAGCGTTAGAATTTCCTTTATTGAGTTTAAGGATATTTTTGAGGTTATGGCGAATCAACATCCCATTCCCGTGATTGTTAACGGTGCAGCAGGCAAAATGGGCCGCGAAGTAATTAAGGCCGTAGCAAGTGCTGGGGACATGACGCTATTCGGGGCTGTAGACCGCTCTCCTGAAAGCTTGAACCTTGATGCGGGGGAGGTGGCAGGGGGGGGTACGCTGGAAGTTCCCATTACCGAAGATTTGCAAGGAATGCTGGTTTTAGCCTCTCAAGAAAAGCAGCCGGGAGTGATGGTAGACTTTACGCACCCCAAATCTGTTTACGAAAACGTGCGATCGGCCATTGCCTACGGCATTCGCCCGGTAGTCGGCACTACTGGATTGAGTACCGAACAGATTCAGGACTTAGCTGAATTTGCCGATAAAGCTAGCATCGGTTGTTTGATCGTACCCAATTTTTCGATCGGCATGGTGTTGCTGCAACAAGCAGCCGTAACAGCTTCGCAGTATTTTGAACACGTAGAAATCATCGAGCTGCACCACAACCAAAAAGCTGACGCACCCAGCGGCACAGCCATTCAAACTGCTCAAATGCTAGCAGAAATGGGAAAAACTTTCAATCCTCCAGCAGTAGAAGAAGCAGAAAAATTGCCCGGAGCTCGAGGCAGTTTAGCCGATGAAGGGATTCGGATTCACAGCATCCGCTTGCCCGGTTTAATTGCCCATCAAGAAGTAATTTTTGGCGGTCCGGGTCAAGTTTATACCTTGCGCCACGATACGAGCGATCGAGCTTGTTATATGCCCGGAGTTTTATTATCAATCCGCAAAATTCTCGAATTGCGATCGCTCGTTTACGGCCTGGAAAAAATCTTGTAATTTTTTTGGTAATGGGTAATTGGTAATGGGTAATTGGTAATTGGTAATTGGTAATGGGTAATTGGTAATGGGTAATGGGTAATTGGTAATTGGTAAATTCTTCCCCTCCCCCTCTCCCTCTCTCCCTTGCTTTCTCCCCTTCTTCCCTCTTCCTTCTTCCCTCTTCCCTCTTCCCTCTTCCTTCTTCCCTCTTCCCTCTTCCCTCTTCCTTCTTCCCTCTTCCCTCTTCCTTCTTCCTTCTTCCCTCTTCCTTCTTCCTTCTTCCTTCTTCCCTCTTCCTTCTTCCTTCTTATGCTAATTCCCCTAACCCGAGAAACCTTTCAAGAATTAATTCCCGCCGTCGCCACCGCAGCCCAATACAAATATATTTGGGGAAAACCGCCCGATTTTTTAAGGCGAATGTTAATCTCAGCAGTCATCGTAGTATTTCTGCTGATCGTCTACAACATAGCAGGTGCCGATATTGCGCCCCTAGTTTTAATTGTGGGATTGATGGCAGGTTTGTACTGGTTGTGGGGACCTATTTTGTGGGCGAGTTTGCGGAATGCTGAATGCCGCAAATATCAATACTGCGGTTTTTGGCAAGGGCGAGTTTTGGATGTTTACATCACAGATGAAATCACCAGTCAAGAAGAAACAGTCAATCAAAAAGGACAACTCGTCATTGTAGATAACTTAGAGCCGCGAATCAACCTAGAAGTCGGCGACAAAACCGGATTTACTACTACATTGCGAGCTCCATTGCAGAAAAATCACCAGGGAATAGCTGTCGGTCAAGCTGCTTTAATGTTAGTCATGTCAAATAGCGAAGATTTGGGAAAAATTGCCAAGGTTTCAGATATTTACATACCCAGCCGTAACGTGTGGGTAAGTGACTATCCTTATTTGCGCCGGGATTTGTTTGTCGAAATTAGCGAGCAAATTAAAAAAGGTAGGAAAAAGAATCGAGTTCGGGACGATCGCAGCAGAGACGATCGATATAGAGAAGAAAAAAGGCGAACTGCTGATTATTGATATCACATATCGCGTACCCGAGCGATCGCGGGCTTTGTCACCGCCAGAAATCGATCGCGGTAAAAAACCAAAAGTGTGGTAAAGTTTTGTTTCAGTTGCCATGTCTGCGCAACTTTAGTGCAAGTTCAGTTAAACGCGATCGCAGTAATGTTTTTGCCAATCCTACCTCCAGCCCAAGCAATCCAAACCCTGCCAGCCCAACAACTTATTATCCCAGAAGTTCCGACACCGGAAAACGAACTGGATTTGCCGCCCCAGCCTCCTCGCAGCAACCTGAAAACTGTGCTGCAACCCCAACAGGTACGTCCCCTACCGGGACAGCTAGACACCGTACCAGTTTTTAACAGCAACAGTCCCGAAGTCGTGCAAACAGAAGGCATTTTGCTTTCCACTTTTCCCCAAGAAGGAAAACAGGTACCTACCGCCCATTTAAACTTTGCCTTCAAAGGCAGATTTGACATTTTTTCCCATCATATCGCCCGCGCCAGAACCCGCGAACAAACTCGCACCTTATTTCAAGGAATAATCGTTCACAATCCGAACCCCGAACCTGTTACTTTAAACATCCTGCAAGGCGCTACTTATCTAACTCGACCGGATGCGTTATTTGTTGACTTGCCCTCGTATTTAGAAAATAGGTTCGGTACTGTTTTTGCCGGGCCGGGAAGCCGGATGGCGAGCGATGTACTGCGCGGACACAGGCAAGGAATTCTGCCAGCATCGACAATAATTGGACCCGGAGAAAGCCAAATGTTGATGAATTTGCCGATTCCGGTGGGCAATGTCACGCCTTCTTCCAACGGTCGATCGACCTTGTTTCGGATGTCTAGCAGTAATTCAGTTTATGTTGCCAGTTTAGCAATGTTTGCTCCCAAAACTAGAAATGGTATCGAGCAAACTCCAACTTTAGAACAGTGGGAAAATATATTAAATACTCAAGGTTTAGCCGGACCGAGAGATTTGGCTCCCACTCCCATCGGATCGAATCCCGAGAGGGTAATTTACGGTCGCGTTGCTGGAGTAGCTGAAGGTTCCCAATGGCAAGCCAGAATTACTGACAATTCGAGAAGCGATTATTTAACTATTCCTAAACGCGGCGAAGCATTTTCTTATGCTTTGAGCACTACTCATACGGGAACTTTCGGCACCGGGCAAATTCAAAGTGCTAAAATGTTAGCTCGCTATCCCGATACAGCTTATTACGCTCACGGAAATTACGGCATTCAATACAGTTTGAGTTTGCCGCTTTATAATCGATCGAGACAGTCTCAATCTGTGAGCATTAGGATGCAAACACCGATCAAAGCTAATACAGGAGGAGAAGGATTGATGTTTTTCGATCCTCCCGAAAATCGCGTATTTTTCCGAGGGACGGTGCGGGTAATGTTTAATGATGATAGTGGCAAAACTATAACGCGCTACATTCACATCGTACAGCGTCGGGGACAGCAAGGAGAACCTTTAGTAAATATCAACATGAAAAGGGGGGAACGCCGTTTAGTTCAGGTGGATTTCTTGTATCCGCCGGATGCAACTCCGCCGCAAGTTTTGACAGTTCGATCGAACCTTTAATCTGCGATTTGCCACAATTCTAACCCCAACCCAAACCATCATAAGGGCGAAGCATTAGCAGTCAATACTTACAGCAAATAGCAGGTTTATGAAGTAATACCATTTCTCTAAAATCGTGCAACACCTTTCGTGAAAAATTCTACCAAGGAAACGGCATTGCCGTTTCCCTACCTACACTCTGGTATACCTCACTTATTTAAAAAGTGTTGTAATTATCAGGTTTATTCAATTGTTTGAATGCACTCGGGGCTTTCTATTTTTGGATTGTTAACTATTGCGCTTACGGCACTTGCTTTCATTGCTGCTGCATCGTATGCCTTTAACAGGGGCAAAACTTGTTGAGATTTGTCGATCGCAGGATCGAGCCACTGTTCCCAATTGCTGTCAGGAATAATCACCGGCATTCGATCGTGCACTGGCTTGACTGTTTCATTCGCAGCGGTTGTAATTATAGTGCAAGATGCGATGTTTTCTCCTTCGGGAGATTCCCAATTTTCCCACAAACCGGCAAAAGCAAAGGGTTTGCTGTCTGCCATTTGAAAATAGTAAGGCTGTTTGGTTTTTCCCTGTTGCTGCCATTCGTAGAAGCCGTCAGCAATTATCAAACAGCGCCTGTGTTTGATGGCGCTGCGAAAAGCAGGTTTTTCGGCTACAGTTTCCGATCGAGCGTTAATCATCTGATTTCCTATTTTAGCATCTTTCGCCCAACTGGGAATCAAACCCCAGCGCATAAATTGAAACTGTCGCTGCATTTTTTCGGGAGAAACAGTGACTGTGGCAATTGATTGGGAGGGAGAGATATTGTATCGCGGTTTAATGTCGGGAATTTCGGCAAGTTTGAAAAATTCCGCGAGGATTTGACCTGATGTATTTAAAGTGAATCTTCCGCACATAATTGATAGTTGGTATTAACGCAATTTGATTCCCTGATGACTGATTTGAGTTGTGCCGATCGATCGCTCTTGCCTCCGTGAATGTTTATCAATGCTGCGGGCGATCGCGGCTGTCCCAACATATCCATTATTAAAGCATGAGTTGCCAGGATTTTAATGCTGTTTTTTACAACATCTAATTTGTCGGAACTTAGAACTACAAATTGGTCGGGATGCAGTACCAAACGGATGCCTAAAGCTAAAGCTCGATCGCCCGTTTTTCTTACTTCCTCACTCATTGATTGCAACACATTTTCCCCCAATTCTGTATCTGCAAAAGGGAAGAGTGCGGAAGTCATGCGATAGAGTTTAATGTTGTTAGCAAAACAGAAGTCGATCGCTTTGTACAGCCACTTTAAGTTTTCTGCATACAAATTTTGCAAAACAGTTGTTTGTTCTGTTTCGGTTAGTTGCAACAGCCGCTTGCGGGTAACTGTACGGAAGCGCACTTCGTCTGAGGCAGTAATGCAAACCAAGCCTAATTCTGGTTTTTTTGCTTTTTTAAAAGTTCGATCGATATTATTCATCTTTCACAAATTTAGCTATCATTTACTAGCTAGAAGTTAATTAGATCTTAGCATAAAATCGATCGAACTAAGTCAGTACCTACCTGAAGTCATATTTTGTGAAATTCAAATCTATAATCTCCAATCGAATCGCCAAGCTCGATCGTTCAATTAAAAGTCTCCAATCTCAAATCTCAAAATCATTCAATCTAAAATCTAAAATCGTACATATGGTATAAGCTATTTTAAGACAATAGCAGCATCTAACATGGCAACTATCAACGACAATTACCTCAAACTCCAAGCCGGCTATCTGTTTCCCGAGATTGCTAAGCGGGTAAAAGCTTATGCAGAAGCGAATCCCGACGCACCTATCATTCGGCTGGGAATCGGCGACGTAACCGAACCCTTACCTGTAGCTTGTCGGGCGGCGATGGTTAAAGCGGTGGAAGATATGGGTTCGCGGGATACATTTAAAGGATACGGCCCGGAACAGGGTTATGAATGGCTGCGGGAGAAAATTGCTAAGCACGATTTTCAGTCGCGAGGATGCGAAGTTGATGCATCAGAAATCTTTATTTCTGACGGTTCAAAATGCGACTGCGGCAACATTCTCGATATCTTTGGCAACAATAACACGATCGCCCTTACCGATCCAGTTTATCCCGTGTATGCCGACACTAACGTGATGGCGGGACACACGGGAAATGCCAACGAAAAAGGCGAATACGAGGGCTTAGTTTACCTGCCAATTTCGGCAGCAAATAACTTTACTGCCGAAATTCCCACAAACAAAAAAGTCGATTTAATTTACTTGTGTTTTCCCAACAATCCAACTGGGGCAACCGCAACTAAAGAATACTTGCAAAAATGGGTAGATTACGCCAAAGCTAACGGTTCGATTATTTTCTTTGATGCAGCTTACGAAGCATACATTACCGATCCGAGTTTACCGCATTCTATTTACGAAATTCCGGGGGCGAGGGATTGCGCGATCGAATTTCGTTCTTTCTCGAAAAATGCTGGTTTTACGGGTACTCGCTGCGCTTTAACAGTCGTACCGAAGACTTTGAAAGGCAAAGCTGCTGACGGTAGCGATGTCGAAATTTGGAAGTTGTGGAACCGCCGCCAATCTACTAAGTTTAACGGTGTTTCTTACATCGTGCAGCGCGGTGCGGAAGCGGTTTATTCTGAGGAAGGGCAGGCGCAAATCAAAGAATT
>JBOFTL010000415.1:0-4441 GCA_051652045.1 Microcoleus sp.
CGAGCAAGTAGCAACCAGCTCAATACAAAATCAATAAGCTGAAGACCGCAGGTGCCGATGGCTTAATTTCCTGCCGAGGCTGAAGAACTAAAAACTCAAGACTAGAAGTTAAAAACGGCAAAATTTGCCAAGTTTTAAATTTTTATGCTTAATTTTTAATTCTCAACCCCGGCCCAGAGGTCGGGGTTTTTCGATCTTCAGCTTGCAATCCATATCAAGGAGGTGACATAAGTATGGGCAAAAGTTTGGCAGTAAAAACTGAGATTATTGAAGGCCTCAAGCAAACCTTGAGCGAATCTCAACTGGCAATTGTCATTGACTATACGGGCTTAACTGTTGCTGAAATCACCGATTTGCGGAGGCGTTTGCGCCCGAAAGGCAGCAGTTGCCAAGTAGCAAAAAATACGCTGATGCGAATTGCGGTTGACGGCAACGAAACCTGGCAACCGATGCAAGAATTGCTGACAGGTTCGTCGGCGTTTCTGTTCGTGCAAGAAGATATCGGCGGCACGATTAAAGCTTACCAAGAGTTCCAAAAAGTTTCCAAGAAGACAGAACTTCGCGGTGCGGTGATGGAAGGACGGGTCCTGAAGGAAGCCGAGGTAAAAGCACTAGCTGACTTGCCGTCGAAAGAGCAACTCATCGCTCAAATTGCCGGCGCTATCAACGGCGTGGCAACCAAGCTGGCTGTCGGTATCAATCAGGTTCCAAGTTCGATCGCCCGCGGCCTCAAAGCTTACGCGGAAAAGGACGAAACAGGCGGTTCAGAAAGCGAAGCTGCTTAGTCATTAGTTGTTAGTCATTAGTCATTAGTCATTAGTTGTTAGTAACTGAATTGATAATTAAAGACGAAAAGCTAATAAATGACTGGCAATCCAAAATCCAAAAAACAAAATCTACAATCGAATTAGGAGTTACAAAATGTCTGCTGCAACTGATGAAATCTTGGAAAAATTGAAGTCTTTAACTTTGCTCGAAGCTTCTGAATTGGTGAAGCAAATTGAAGAAGCTTTTGGTGTCAGCGCTGCTGCTCCTGTAGGCGGCATGATGATGATGCCTGGTGTAGGTGGCGGTGCTGCTGCTGCTGAAGAAGTAGAAGAGCAAACTGAGTTTAACGTCATTCTGGAAGAAGTTCCCGCCGATAAGAAAATCGCGATTCTTAAAGAAGTTCGCGCAATTACCGGTTTGGGCTTGAAAGAAGCAAAAGACTTGGTAGAAGCTGCACCGAAGCCAGTTAAGGAAGCTATTGCTAAGGAAGTTGCTGAAGAGATGAAGAAACAGCTTGAAGCTGTTGGTGCAAAAGTATCTGTTAAATAGATACGGAATTCCGGCAGGGGTTTAAACCCCTGCCTTTTATCGGTAAAAATCAACTTCCGGGTTTGTAGTGAGGACTTCAGTCCTCAAAGTGAAAGGACTGAAGTCCTTACTACGAACCTTACTGCCTCGCTTATAGTGAGGACTTCAGTCCTCAAAGTGAAAGGACTGAAGTCCTTACTACGAACCTTATTACGAAACTTACTCCAAACTCGATAATTTATTATTTGATGCGTGCGGTTTTGCCGTTAGTAGATCGATCGGAATTCGGGAGCTCGCAACAGTTGATTCCGTTGTCTAAAACTTTCATAAAATTCATCGCAGGAATTTGTAATTCCTGCTCGGTCGGGTAAGCGATCGTTGAGTCTTCTCGGCATTTAAAATAGTAGAAAAGATTGCCAACCGTTAAATCTGATATTTCTTGCCATTTGGGCGCTACAAAAGCTTGATATCCTGAAGCGCTCGCCTGTTGGCTGATATAAAATTCGTATTCCCGGCGAAAATCAGGTTCGATCGCGAACAATAGCTGATCGCGCAAAGATAGAAAATGAGACTTTTGTTTTAAATTTTCATAAAGCGCTGGTTCCTGAGGTAACACCGCGAAAGTAGTGTGCAACGAACTTTTTAAAGTCTCGGAACTTAGCTTATCTAAACCCGCCAATTGGTGCTGCTCTTTAGGAGACAGTGTTTGCATCCAATCAATTTCATTTTGCCAAAATTCCAGTACGGGTAAATCGTGACCGAGAATCCGGAGAAGTTCGGGAAATAAAAAATCTAGCTCCGCTTCCGATGCGCATATTTTGAGCGTATCAAGGCAATTTTGACGAATTTTAGTTCTCAGTACGAGCAGTCGATCGCTCGCAATATCGCAAGCTCGCTGCAACTGAAACGTAATGCAAATTGCCAGCTCGATCGCCCAAACACATTCCATATGTCGGAGCTGCACCGGACCGCACAAACCTTCCAACAAACTGGGATTTTCATAAATTCTTAAAGCCTCAAATAACAAATCGCGCCCGTTATTAATTTCCGCATTCCGCTGTTTGAGTTCCGGAACTGTCAAAGCAGATTGGCAGCGTTTGATCCCTTTAGAAAAAGCATCATAACCGTTAATCAATTTTTGACGGTGCATTTCAAATTTTGAATCGTGAGCTACTTTATAAATCTGCTGAATAACTTCTACTCCCTTCTCTTTGAGAGAATGTCTGAGGTCGATAAAACCATCTTTGATTTTTAACCTTTGATGCTTTGCATCGTCCCTTAATTTGAATATTTGTTCGAGATTTACTGCTGACAAAACCGTACCCGATACCTTACCCATGCCGATAACGGGAATAGTCGCTTGCATAACTGCCAAATTAATTTTTAGCGAGTTAAGCATTCTGTAGATTTTTTGAAATCCTACATGAGTTTGAGCCACTTGCAGCGGGGCTACTGTCAGGTGTATGGGAGCCACAAGCGGCTCAAAAGGAGCACCCCCTACTGAATGTGCGAGCAATCCCAAGACTCCACGATCCTCTCTCGCCGCTGCCGTTGACGGATAAAAAATTTTTGCTATCTCTACAAACTGCCCTGTCACTGCATCTCTGGCGGCAGGGAGAAGCTGTCCGGTTGGGGTAACAGCCTGCCGGAATTGGCCTGTATTGAGTAGCGCCGCAGTTGCAGGAGAGAAGACATAATCCATGTTTTACTGAGCGTGCCTTCAAAAAGACACTTCAAAAAGATAAATGTTCTGTATTTTGACACTCCTCAGACATGATGCCGGAGGATTCTTGGTTCGCGGACTCACCATCAGACAGCAGGCCTCGACCAACTGCCCAAGAGGGCAAATCTCCCCAAGCGTAAGTTCCCGTGTGCCCCACGGTACATAAGCCTCGTTTCAGGATGTTAATTGCGGCATTGCAATCTCGATCGGGCGCGAATCCACAATGGGGACAAACATGGGTTCTTGTTGATAGAGACTTGTGAAATTTTTGTCCGCAACGGTCGCAATCTTGGCTGATATTTTGGGGCGGTACGGCAACAGTAATTTTGCCATACTTGTAGCCGAAATATTCCAGCCAATTCCTGAAAACCATCCAACCCCCATCACTAATTGACTGGGCCAAGTTTGGGTTTTTGACTGCCCCTGCAATCTTTAAGTCTTCATAGGCGATCGAATCGTTAGACTGAATTACGCAGTACGCTACTCTCAGTACGTACTCTTTACGCTGCCTACTTACTCTTAAATGTTTGCGGGCATACCGCTGGCTGGCTTTGTGATAGTTATTGGATTGGGGTTGCTTGGCTCCTTTTCTAGCTTTGCTGTATTTCTTAGCTTTTTTCCGACGAGCGCGGGATAGTTGTTTGGAGGCTTTACGGTAGAAAGAGGGAAACTCAACTATCTCTCCATTGCTGTCGGCTAAGAAATACTCGATACCTAAGTCTAGCCCGATCGACCTACCTGTAGGTTGTCGTTCGCTCCGGTTGCGGGTATCAATGCAAAATTGCAGGTAGTATCCGTCGGCGCGACGAATAATTCTCACTCTTTTAATCTGGGACAACTGGTAGAAATTTAGATCGTACCCTCCTTTCAACTTAAGTGTCCCGATGTTTTTTTTGTCAGTAAAAGTGATGCGCTTGCGATCGCCAGAAAGCTTCCAGCCGCTGGTTTTGTACTCAACCGAACGGCAATGCTTTTTAAATTGTGGGAAGCCCTTTTTACCTTTGACTTTTTTGTTGCAGTTTTCAAAGAACCTGGAGATAGCACTCCAAGTTTTTTCAGCGGCTGACTGTCGGGCCATACTGTTAAGGGAGTTGGCAAAGGGAAATTCCTTGGCAATGACTGCACTGTATTTATTCAGATCGTACTTATTGACTCCGCGATTGTCCATCCAGTACCGCAGGCACTTGTTCTGTATGAATTGCGATGTCCGAATCGCATCGTCTATGGCACGATATTGCACGTCCTTTGCTTTTGCCTTAAACTCAAAAACTAGCATGGCTCGACCCACAATTCCTGCTTTTTATGCTAGCATTGTCAGCTTAAGATTGTCAAGTTTGTTTGCCAGATATTTAGTTAAAGATCGTCAAACTTTATTTACTTCCAAGTTATCCACGCTCATCGGACATCAGATATCTCTCAAAA
>JBOFTL010000416.1:0-5095 GCA_051652045.1 Microcoleus sp.
ACCCTGATGCTAACTCACGCCATGCTGGAAACCGGCCGCGAAGCCCTGCTAGAATTGATGAAAGAACTCCGCGACGGAAACTCCGACAATACCCCAGTCAAACTGGGAAATCTCCAGCAATTCATGCTGACAGCCAGCATTGAAAAAATCGACTTCCTGCACGACTTTGAATTCACCGAATCTCCGGTTACGGGTGCCGCAGAAAAACGATCTTACCTGACTTACAATCCTGAAAAAACTTGGCCGTTGGGTCACACTCAAGAATTTAGATTGGAGTGCGAAACTAATACTAAATTACTCCTGGATAGTTTGCGGGAATCGGAAAATTTGTACGAACAAATCGAACTGCTGCACGCGCTAATTCGCCTCAAAAGCATGAATTTTAATACTGGATTTGGAGGCTGGGGAGAAACCGTAACTGTTGCGGATTTGCTCGATGAAGTTTATGCTAAAGCTGCTGAAAGTTCGCAATCTAAAATTCACTGGGCCGTAATCCGCCACGCAGCAGGTTTGTTAGATAAGGTTGATATCAGCTTGTCGGATGCGGTGACAGATATTTTGGTGCGGCAAAAACAGATTGCTGTGGGAAAAGCTTACAGCGAAGATGCTGTAATTTCGCGGCCTGGTTCCCATACGGAAGTCATGGATAAAATCCGCCAATTCTGCGGGGAAGACATTCGCGATCGAACTCTCACCCAAGAAATTCTGATCTATCTCAGCGTCTTAATCAAAGCAGAACCGCAGTTATTTAAAGGACTGCTAACGCTGAGAGTTAGCTACTTTATTCTACTGTTAACTAGCGAATTAGCCCGCGAATTGGGAGTGACGCAAAATGAAGCCTACGAACAATTAATGCAGCTAAGTCCCTTTGAAATTCAAAATCGCCTGCGCCAAGTTTTGACAGAATATGAGGAAATGAATCAAATCCTCAAACAGCAAGAATCCCTGCGCGTTAAACAACTGGAAAAAGAGATCGAATGGGTAGTCGCACCAGTTTCCGAAGAAGTGAAAATGCCTGCAGGAGGATGGCGTCGCAAGCGGCAAATGGAAGGTGCGGTTAACCGCGTACCGCAGGATTTTTATCCGAATGTTTGGGGGCTGCTGCGGCATTGCAAAGGTTTAATTGTGGGCGATAAATTAGAGCGTCGCAATCGTTTGGACAGCGATTTGATTTTATCGGAGATGACGCCTGGGGAAAAGAATTTCGCGCTGCAAATCGAGCATTTGCTGAACAAAATTGTTGCACCAGAGTACAGGCAAGTTAATATTGAAGCGCTGATGGAATTAGCTGCGATCGCCCAGCGCAACCCGGAATTGCAGGTAGAAGAATACATTGTTTTAGATGTATTGATCGGTCACGCAGTGCGGTTGAATTGGCAGGGAAAACATCCGGAAAGAACGGATAAGTACGATGAAGATAAAGCAGCGGCTTGGCAAGCTTTTTACAATACTTCGCCTTATGTTTGTGCGAGTTACGTACTTGATGCTTTCCGATTCTTGACGAAGTTTGGATAATTGGGAATTGGGAATCGGTAATTGGTAATTGGTAATGGGTAATTGATGATTGGTAACGTTGAAAAAAGTGGTAAGGTGCGCAGTGCGCACCCTACGGAATTTGCGGACTGAAGTCCACACTACGAACATTATTTAGTAAGGTGCGCAGTGCGCACCCTACGAAATCTGCGGACTGAAGTCCACACTACGAACATTATTTAATTACTGCCAAACAAAGACTTTTGCTTCGTATTCTGGCAAGTCGATCGTGATATTGTCATCGCCGGATTCGACATCGTAATCGCCCGTCCATTCGTGCCAAGTTCCATTTGCGGGAAAGTGGGGAACGCTGTAGCCTGCTAGATAATTTTCCGACATATTTACCACAACCACCACTCTCGAACCTTCATCGTTCCAGCGAGTGTAAGCAAAAACTTTCGAGTCGGGATCTTCATGGAAAAATTCGATGTTTTCCGTGTAAAGTGCTTGGTTATTTTTGCGCAGGTGAATCAAGCCTTTGTAATATTCCAACAAACCTTTGTTCTGGTCATTTCCTAGCACAGTCCAGTCAATTTTGGCTTGCTCGATCGTCTTGCCTTTATATTCCCCAAACTCTTCGCCCATCCAAATTAGGGGTACGCCAACTGCTGTCATTAACAACACTGTCCCCAACTTCGCCCGCTTGAATGCTGCTTCATCCAAAATTCCGCGATTTCCTAATTCTGCAAACACCCGATCGTGGTCGTGATTGCTCAAATAATTGACTACATTCGTAGCACCTAAAAAACCTTGCCGCTTGCAATCGATAACTTCTTTAAGCCGTTCTAGATCGAAGGTATCGCCACAGATATGTTCGAGAATGCAGTGATAGAAACTATCGTGCCAGCAGCCATCCATCGGCCCTTCTAGATTTGTGATACTGGGAGTTTCGGGAATGTGTTCGGCAACGGTATAAAATGGTTTGACACCAGCGGCATTTTTGGCTTCTTGAACGATCCAGTGCATGAAATCGTAGTTGGCAATTTGCCGCGCTGCGTCGAATCGAATTCCGTCAAGATGGTATTCTTGAATCCAGTATCTAACTGTATCGCCGATAAATTTGCGTGCCGGATAAGTTCCTAACTTTTCATCATAAAGTTCGTAGTTGAATTCCGGGCCCCAATTGTTGTCAGGATCGCGGGGGGCGTGGTGGTACCAGTAATCGTGATCGATTTGAGTCAGGGGGCTGGAGGCTTCAGAGTGGTTGTAAATCCCGTCGATGATGACGCGGATGCTGCGGGCGTGACATTCGTCGATCAGCTTTTTGAGTCCTTCTGTGGTGCCGTAGCTGGACTCTGCAGCGAAGAAGTAGCGAGGATTGTAGCCCCAACTGTAGTCTCCGGGGTATTCTTTGAGGGGCATGAGTTCGATCGCGTTGACGCCGAGTTCGGCTAGGTAATCGAGTTTTTCGACGACGTGTTCGTATTTGCCGCGGGCGAGGGGATCTGCTTCGCCACCGGAAAAGTCGGCAACGTGCATTTCGTAAATTACTAATTCGCGATCGGCCGGCAGGGGTTTGTCGTCATGCTGCCACACGTAGGTATCCACAATGCGATCGCCGTCTTTGATCCGGATGACACCGTTTTGTGTGGGATCGTCGATATCTGTGGCGTAGGGATCGACTATTTCTACCCACGCATCCGGTTCGAGAAACCAACTCTTCGATCGCACTTTGAATTTATATTGATAAACGCCATCTGCCAGATCGACTTTGGTGCGGAAATAACCATCTTCCCCTTTTTGCATGGGAATTTCTTCCCAGTTAGAAAAAGAGCCGATTAAAGCTGCTCCTTCGTTGTAGGGAGCAAATAAATTGAATTCAATTGGGGCAGTCATAATACCTCTTTGTAATAAATCTAAGTAGCTGTTGATACTCTTAATTTCTCAAATTAAAGCGAACTCAGGCTCACTCTGGAGGTATAATTTTGTTAGCTGCTCAACTATTCCTTAAAGTATTGTTTTTTTTGACAGGGCTGTGGCTATTTTTGAGTTTAATTGATGTCTTACTGGAGTTTTGTTCTTAATTTATTCAACTTGCAGTTACTTGTGAGAAATTTATTATAGCTTGAATAATATTTTGCCATCTATCTCAAGATAGATAATTTTATTGTAAGATAAATGGTAAAGTATGCACAAAGATAGACGCTTCTTTTTACGGTATATTTATATTGTAGGTCAAGTTACAAACTACTATTTCAAACAATCGCTAATTATAAAACTCAGCGTTAAAAAACTATTCAACAATGGAGGTCAACAGTGGAGGTGCGATCGCCCTCAGCCATTAGTTATTAGCAAGTTACCTATAACTAATGACTGATGACTAGGGACTGATGACTTTTTATCCAACCAGACCGGAACGGAGGGCCAAAACAGCAGCTTGAGTGCGATCGTCCGCGCACAACTTATTTAAAATATTGCGGACGTGAGTCTTAACTGTACCGACAGTAATGTACAGCTTTTCGGCAATTGCAGCATTACTGTAGCCCTGCACGATCAGCTCCAAAACTTCTAATTCCCGTTCCGTCAAAGGGTAAGTTTCAATGATGTGACTGAACTCGGGTTCGGCAGCTTTAATCGTGACTTTCTTCTCCTGCGGTTTCGCTTCTTCCTGTGCGGGTTCCTTGGTACGAGCCTTTTTCAGGACGATCCGGGCGATCGCAGGGTCGATCCAAGCATTACCTTCGTGGGTAACTTTTACCACATCCAACAACTGATCGAAGCTGATATCTTTCATGCAATAAGAGTCAGCGCCGGCGGCAAAAGCGGCGAGGACTTCTTCTTCGTTGTCTTGAAAAGTTAATATCAAGACTTTCGTGTCAGGATCGGTATCCGGGAGGATGGATTTTTTGAACCTCTGGGTCAATTCAATGCCATCAAAATCTGGCAAACCAATATCTACAATTGCCACATCGGGTTTGGCAGATTGCAGCAGTTTCAATCCGTCAGTAGCATTAGCCGCATCACCGACAACCTCTATAGCGTCACGCTGTTGTAAAGCTGTGCGGATACCGACTCTAGTCAGGTCGTGATCTTCTACCAAAGCAACGCGAATTTTATTCATCTCTTTTCCTTCACTTGGCCCGCTGAAAATTTTAAAATGCCGCCAACCGACTCAGGGAAGCTGAGTAGATTTAAAAATGTATACCGTTCTAAGGTATGGCAAGTTGCACATCTTTTTCAAGCATACTCATGCTGTTGATTTATGGCAACTAAATTATTGTCAAGTTATCTTACTGTGATGTCCGGTTTCTCGATCGCCAGAGGTAAGCTTTGACTGTTTTAGCAGCCGCACCGCATCTTTGTCATTTTGTCCGCCCCTTGATAGATGAAAAAAATCCACTATCTCGATAGATTGAAACTATAAAAAAAGTGATGCAGTCAAAAAGTCCGCAGCGACAGAGCGATCGCGGTACTTTGACTGCAGGTTTATTTATGAAAAATAGTTATGAATTACTCTAACACTAACCAAAATTCTAAATCCCGCGCGCCGGATGGGGAAATAGTACAAATTTCAGCAGATATTTCACTAGGGAAACCGCAAAGTTATGACGGCGAAACTAAG
>JBOFTL010000417.1:0-2370 GCA_051652045.1 Microcoleus sp.
ATTGGAATGCCGGAGGAGGACGGGTATTCGCTGCTGGAGAGGCTGCTGGCAGCAGGAGGGAAGTTTCGGGCGATCGCGCTGACGGCCTATGCTAGGGATGAAGATCGCGATCGGGCTTTGGCGGTGGGGTTCGACAGACATTTGGCTAAGCCCGTGTCACCCGAAAATCTGGTGGAAGCTGTCAATCAATTGAGCAAACAAGGTAATAGGTAATGAGTTAAGAAATTTTAGATTTTAGATTTTAGATTTTAGATTGAATGATTGATTGGGGATTGAATAATTTGAGTTCGATTTGGTAATTGGTAATGAGTTAATGACTGTAAAATTCGATCGAGAGCAACAAATTCAACAAAGTTGGGAAGCAAATGCTGGGGCGTGGATTGAGGCGATCGAGGGCGATCGAATCGAAAGCCGCCGCGCAGCAACTAATCGGGCGATTTTAGCAGCAGTTTTGCGCTGCCATCCTCGGCGAGTTTTGGATTTGGGATGCGGTGAAGGTTGGCTGGCACGGGCTTTAACAAATCACGATATAGAAGTTGTGGGAATTGATAGTTCCCGTGCATTGGTCGATCGAGCGATCGAACTAGGCGGCGGTGTTTTTGAGGCGATCGCTTACGATGAAATTATTGCCGATCCGGCGATTCTCGGTCAATCCTACGATGTAATTGTTTGCAACTTTTCGCTACTGGGTGAGGAAATTGGAGATTTATTGCGATCGTTGCGCCAAGCAATAGTTTCGGACGGACATTTGTTAATCCAAACAGTTCATCCCTTCGCAGCTTGTCAGGAACAACCCTATGTTGATGGATGGCAAATCGAGACATTCGATAATTTTGGCCCAGACTTTAAAGAACCGATGCCGTGGTATTTCCGCACAATTAGTTCGTGGTTTCAACAACTGTCAGCAAATGGCTGGAAAGTATGTGAATTAGAAGAGCCGATACATCCCCAGACGAAAATTCCTCTTTCCCTGCTCCTAATTTGTCAAGTTCGTAGTGAGGACTTCAGTCCTCTCCAAGGTTCGTAAAGGTTCGTAAAGGTTAGTAAAGGTTAGTAAAGGTTCGTAGTGAGGACTTCAGTCCGTACTACAAACTATATTAATGCTATAATTAAATCGGAACAGTTACAAAATTGCCAAGCTATAGTTCTGGTTTTGTAGGCCAGACTGGTGCGCCTGCCTGTGGTAAGAGCGCATACCGTGAAGTAATTTGAACTGCGTTGATTAGAGCAATGGTAGCTCGATCGGCTATTAACCGATAGGTAGCAGGTTCGATTCCTGTATCAACACCCAAAAAGTTAGCTCATTTGGATAGAGCGATCGACTGTAACTCGATTGGTAACAGGTTCGATTCCTGTACTTTAAAACACCCTGGCCCTGGGTACGGGCACCTTGTGGAAAGGTTTCACAAGCTAGCACGGGAGAAATCCCCAGTTATTTGACATCTCTGTTAAGCAAGTGTTTGTTAGCAGTTAAGCAGCCAGCGCAACTGTATCTCTCTCTAACTCGAGTGTGTCCCATTGCTTTACTTACATCTAATATTCCTGCGGGAATTTGGGATTTGTGGGGCGATCGGCATATTTGAAAATTGCGATATTTTGCCAGATTGTCGAAAGATAATCGAACAGAATTAGCGACAATCTTAATCCAGTTTTTGAGAATCTGATGCCCGCAGCTTAATTGTAAACACTTGCACTTGACAGAGTTAAAAAAATATTGTAGTATGTATAATACAATTAAATATAAAGAAGGCGATCGATGTTGAAATCAAATCTGGTTCGCTAGTTTCGCCTGCCAAAATTATCTCTAAATTTTTTTATGTGGAAAACTTTTATGTGGAAAACATTTTACATCCCACCCAACCAAATCGGAATCCTGTACCACCGCAGTGACTTTAAGAAAATTTTGCTGCCCGGTACGCACAGGTATTTCGGCTGGCATTGGAATTTAAAAAGTTTCGATCGCAATCAGCCGGAAGCTAAAATTGACAACTTAGAATTGTTGCTAAGAAATCACCGAAGTGAATTGCAAGAACATTTGATAATTGTCAGAACCGAATTTAACCAAACAGCTTTAGTGCGGTTGGGACAAAATTGGATAAGTATTTTACCGAATCAATTGCGGGCTTTTTGGCGCGGATTTATTGAAGTAGAATCTCATATTTTCAATTTAGACGAAAATTTGGAATTGCCGATCGAATTTGTCAGAAAAGTGCGATCGACCGCTTTATCAGGATTAAAAAAGTTCCAAATTTCCGAGTACGAACTTGGTTTGCTGTACGTGCAAAACAACTTTTTGCGCACTCTCGAACCGGGAGACTACGCTTTTTGGAGTGTTGACAAAGATGTGACAGTTCGCACTCTCAGCAGAGT
>JBOFTL010000418.1:0-9465 GCA_051652045.1 Microcoleus sp.
CGTCGCTCACCCGCATATAAACCGCTTCAGAGGGACCCCAAATACTTACTATAGGTACAAATACTTACTATAAGTACAAATACTCATAGTAAGTACAAATACTCATAGTAAGTACAAATACTCATGATAGGTACTCATCAATATAAATTAGGTATAAATACTTATTGCCAAACCCTGCCAGGTTTGTTATATTAGGTACATGGAGGAAGCGCCCAGTAGGGTTCCGTCTTCTCAATTAGTAATAAATACCTATTGCCAAATCCTGCCAGATAAGCGATAGTGAATACATACCAACACAGGACACTACAATGTACAACCACACAGCAACAAACCCCTTCAGCATTGCCTTCGACGTTCTCACCGCTCCCAATGCCAAAGAATGGTACTACCAGCAGGTAGAAGCCGGAGCAGCCCGTCATATCGCTGCTGTCACTGCTACCCCTATCGTCATCGGGTACGGCCTCTATCAAGCGGCTCTTGCTGCCTACAACCTAGTCTTGTTCATCCATGCTCAATATGCTACCGAAGAGCCCACACCCCTTTCATTACCTCCTGCTAAATCATGGCTCCAGCGCCAAGTCGAGTCAGGCCAACCCATTGAAGGCGATATTGAAAAGAGCCCTACCGAAATTCTGGCTATGCTGGACAACGAGTTCCGGTTTGGCACCCTCGTGCCCCCTACTGTTAAGCCCACCGTAGTCCCGGTAGAGCAACCCGTCCCCCAACAACAACTCAACGAACGCTACATTCTCCAGGCGATCGCTCCCCAAATCCGTTCCGTCTCAGAGCAAGCCCTATTACCCCCTGCTAAGCCCAAGAGAGCTCGCAAGCCCCGCAAGACCGCTGCCAAGTAGCCACACGGGGGGCCTTCCCCCCTGCTAATCCGTACATAATCTATACAAAACATGAAAACCTTGCTGCTTTTCTCTGCTGTCCCTGTCATGGCAGAAGCTACCCCTGACCCCTGTTTTAGAGCCATGAATGCTCTTTCAGCCACCGACGAGTGCTTCGCTGTGCAGGGTTTGTCGCCCGAATGAGACATGTGACCGAGGCCCTGGGATATGGGCCAGGATTCATTTGCCGCCCTTTAGAAGACGACACCTCCGAGTATGAATCCTGCATCATTACAGCAGCCGAAAGATTAGGTTACTCAGTCTACAACCGCTAATCTGTACATAATTCCCCCTTCATTCGTATACAAAACATGAAAACATTTCTCGTCATGCTTTTTCTCTCTCCGATTGTCGGGCTAGCCATTGCACCTCTGCTGATGACACCCGAGGAGGTTAAGACCCTTACAGCCACGCCTGAGGAACGGATGGCTGATATCCATCAGAAGGTATTCGACGATGCTCAGAGGCAGTACAACATTGCCAAACAAAACGGACAAGACCAGAGCGTTATCTGTGTTCAAGCATCCATGGTCCAAGCTGCAGCGCTACAAGCTAAGAATGAATGGGCGTATGGCGTATGGACACAACGATCGAAGGATGAGTGTGCTTACAAATGAAAAATTTAATTCCAGACATGAAAACGGCTAGAAAGCTAGCCATTGAATGTCGAGCTTGCGAAGAATATCTGGACTACTTGGACACGGTCGCTAGTGTTGATGAACTCATAAATAGTGCCCGTGGCAACCATTGGGCAATCCTACTCAAATTTCGTCCTGAGTTCTCTAAGTTTTGCGATTGGTCTAGATTGGGCGGTTCTGATTGGATGCAATTACTCAAAACCCGTCCTGAATTTTCTGAATTTTGCGACTGGCCTAGATTAGGTGGTTCTGATTGGCTGTGGTTACTTGAGGCCCGTCCTGAGTTCTCTGAGTTTTGCGACTGGTCTAAATTGGACGAAGATGACTGGAGTGTTTTGCTTTCAAATCGGCCGCAGTTTACACAGTTTCGACCGACGATTTACAATTTAATTCCAGACATGGAAGCGGCTAGAAAGCTAGCCATTGAATGTCGAGCTTGCGACGAATATCTGGACTACTTGGACACGGTAGCCAGTGTTGATGAACTCATAAATAACGCCAAGCCCAGTCATTGGGCAGCCCTACTAGAAACCCATCCTGAGTTCTCTGAGTTTTGCGACTGGTCTAAGTTAGACGGTGCGCATTGGTTGTGGTTACTCAAAGTCCGTCCTGAGTTTTCTAAGTTCTGCGACTGGTCTAAGTTAGATGGTTCTGACTGGTGGCGTTTGATCAGAGCCCGTCCTGAGTTCTCTGCGTTTTGCGACTGGTCTAAGTTAGACGGTGCGCATTGGTTGTGGTTACTCAAAGCCCGACCTGAGTTTTCTAAGTTTTGCGACTGGTCTAAGTTAGATGGTTCTGACTGGTGGCGTTTGATCAGAACCCATCCTGAGTTTTCTAAGTTTTGCGACTGGTCTAAGTTAAATAAAGATGACTGGAATGATTTAATTTCTTGCATCAAATGTTCTCAAACGGTGTCGACTCCAGCGCTGCCCCGTCCAACGTCCCCGCTGATTTGATAGATTCTAAGTGACAGCGTTCCTACGGGCTTCACGGCCCCATAATCAGTCGTCTGGTTAGCAACCGAGTAGACATACGTTGTCGCATTATTGACCGTCACCGTCCGTTTAACCACGTTGCCCGTGTCTAAGAAGTCAATCTCAAACCGGGTTAAGCTCTCACTGTTGGGCAGATTTGAATATGGCGCTGTCGCATCCCCTCGTTTGCGATCGCGCCTTTTCCATGTCAAGGTGATAGCTCCAGCTCCATCACGGTTTGCAGTAATCGTAGCGGGGCTATAAGGTTTGAGGTCAGCCCCAGTGTAGGTAATGGTGACAGGTGTGACATCTCCTAGAGATTGGTTGATGACCCCGCCTGAAATGGCTTTGAAATTGATGGTTTGCCCAACGTCATAGATAGTCCCGGAAAGGCGGGTTATCTCTTTACTGAGCAGTATAAATTGTTCTCCGACTACGTGCCCACCTGTTCGGTTGTTGGACCCACGGGCACCCCGCTGCAGCTCGCTGAGGGTGTAGGTGCCGTCAGAATTAAGAACAGCGTCTCTGAACCGAACAATCTCATTCCCGATGAGGGCGGTCTCCCAATCGTATTGACTAACCGCAAGCGAGCCACTACTCAACGACCCTGAATCTAATTTAATCCGTACTGAGTTCGTGTTATCCGTAGTTTCGTAATTTTGCCATGGGGGTAAAGCAGTCTCAGTGACACCGATGATGCTTGGGCTGTTGATGGTCGGGCCTTGAACATAATTGGTGGTGCTGTTTTTGGAATAGTAGATGGTCGTGGGCTGCCATCGCCCCGATGTGTTAGCAACCGCAACGAAGACCCCTCCTTCATCTTGCTTATCATTCACTAACGGGATATCCAGCACCCTCAGAGCGCTCTCTCCTGCAACGTCAACCTCGCCCTTATCTCCGGTCCCGTCCACCTCATCAATGTCATATGTGATGCGCAGCGTCTGGCCGCTGGTAATAACCCCGCTGGTATTGCGAGTCACGATGCCCGTGTTAAGGTCTGCTGTGAAGTCTGAGCCGGGGCTGTATTGCAGTGTTCCCGCTGCATTCGTCACTTTGAGAATCGCATTTAGCTCTCTTCTTTTTAATTTGTATAAATTTCCGTCAGCCTTAACCTGTTCTGTATAGATTGGAAGTACCCGTGCTACAAAGTCGTAAATACTAGGCGCATATGCAATTGTTTTCACATCCATCAGCAGGTCTGCGCCAAGGTCAATTCTTATTATTTTGACCAATAATGGCTCACCGTGGGGACTAATTTGAACCACGTCCCCGGCTTCCAATTTTAGCCACTTTGGCGGTAATTTGAAATCAAAACTTCTTCTTTCGTTCCATTCTAGGTACAGCCTTTTGTATGCCCATGTAGCGATTTGCGTAGCAGTCATTACTACACTGAACGAGAACTGTTTAGCATTATTACCATTCCCAAGCCTTACTGCAGAGCGAGTGTCTTCCGCGTAATTTAATGCGGGATTCAATGCCTTACAAATTACCTTGTTTGGTAGCTCCAGGTCTTGTTTCCGGCGTTCATCAAAGTTTTTTGGACGGCCCCCCGATGTGAATGTACACATATCTTCAAAGGGAATTATTGCACTCGTGTTCTGCCTTTTTGCGGGTTGAAATTTGAGGATTCCGCCACTTTCAATCGGGTCAACAAAGAAGCATTCACACAAGTCCCGAAGGTATGCTGCATAACTTTTGTTTGACTCTCCTAAATAAAACCCCGTGATGGGGATATTTGCTATTTCCGAAGTATTATAAGCGCTCGGCCCAATCCTAGCCAACCGGAGGATATCCTCAACTACCTCATTAAGGTATGTCTTGACGGGTGTGACAATGCCCCCTGTTACTGTCGCCTTCTTGCAGACTTCGACAGAGACTAAGGGGAGTTGGTTCCCAAATTCTGATAGGGGTAAGCCCTCGAAGACGATGATCGTCCGATGGCGATACGCATTCACGTCATCCGTGATGCTTTCCAGCAATGGGTCAGTGCCTTGAGATGCTGTACCCAGATAGATGCGGCAATACTTATCACGGAATTTTATAGAATCGGCGCGGGTTTTGGCTGAGGCATCTTCCCCCATGTTGTAGTATAATTTCCCGCCCAAAAATACTTTTCTGATTGCCTGGACTGGCCCCTCACAAAGCATTACGGCGAAATTTCCGTAATATTGGTAGGTAGTCGTTTTTGGGCCAAGAACACCGCCCTTGCCCCCACTGCGCTTCTCTATGAGCTTGTCTGATACGACAAGAATACCTCCGAGTCTCACCGTGCCCCAGATTCTAGGGATTGGGGTACCGTAAGAACTTTTTGGAGGACTCAAATCCTGGAGGCGTGGACCCTGAATCGGGGGAGCAAATAAACTACTGATCAGGGACAGCCCAACCGCAACGCCAGCAGATATTCCGAAGTCAGCTATAGCCGCGTTAGTCTCAACCTCTTCTCATCATAGCTATTCTATCAGAATAACAACATTGCAAGTGAGTGGTACATTTGTCTAACATGTGTTAGACTGATGATTGTTAGACATCTGAGGTTAGACAAGGTGAATCATTTTGAGAAAGCTGTAGAAGCTTTACTGATAAAGAGTTACAAGAAAGTGGAGGTCCAGGCAAAGGTCCCGTGGATGGGGCTTTTTGGGCAGAGAATTATTCCAGATTTTGTTGTAGAAGATCGTTTGTGTTTCGAGGTAAAGTATCAATCCGTTCGAGGCACCGCTGATCAAAAGTTAGTCTATTCTGTTCAACAAATAAAAGACTGTCACAAGCTTCCGACTTACCTCCTGTACGCAGGGGACGGATGGTCCGAAGGGGCGATCGAATGGTTGACGAACCAGCCGTCTGACAAGATTTTCCTTGGAGCGATTGATTTAACTCTATTTTTGGAGACAATAAAACGTGGATAACGCCCTCCTTTCGTCGAAGACAAATGAGCATTACACTCCAATAGATTTCTTAGCGTATGTTTACGAATTCCTAGGGCACGTCGACTTAGATCCGTGTAGCAGTCCCCTTAAAACCGTAATGGCAGACCTTCACTACACTGCAGAAATGGACGGGCTATCGCTCCCTTGGTATGGGAACGTCTTTTGCAATCCTCCGTATGGGCGAGGCTTAATGGAGTGGTCTCAGAAGATAAAAACAGAATATGAACTTGGGAACATCGCAGATGCTCTGTACCTTGTCCCGTCGCGAACGGACACAGAATGGACCAGGCTATTGAGCGGGTATTCTAGAGTTTACCTAGCCAAACGCTTAAAATTTCTAGACCAACACGGAGTCATGCAGGATTCTGCTCCATTCCCAAGCGTTCTTTTCTACTTTGGGACCAATGACCAGTGGTTTGTTAAATGTTGGGAAAGACTGGGAGACGTCCGCTCGATTCGTCCCCCCAAGTTCGATAAAACAGCTTACCAGCGCGAGTATATGAGAAAGAGAAGAGCCCCAAAAGTATGAACAAACCCCCCTCAATCGAGGGGGGTTCAATTATTCTACAGGCCACCATTCGCCCTTAGGCCATTCCCGAAAAATCGCCCTTCTCACCAAGCCACTAAGCGAAGTCACTACGACCTCGCTGGAGCCAGGATGTAGGTAGCGAGTCTCCACCCCATCTACAACGACAATGTTGTCAGGGTGTGTGATCACCCGACCCGCAACGATCCTAAATTCTGGACTTGGCGCTAGCCCCACCTTGATGCCATCCTTCGAGACTTCAGCTAACTGACCCGCCTGAATGACGGCCTTCATCCCCGACTCGTTTGTAATCTCGGCGACACCCTCGCTAAGCGCGATCGCCATCCTTCCGTCCTTTCCTCGGCTTAGCTGACCCCCGGCGGTGCCCATAATTCGAGTAATAACCCCACTGGACTGCAAATTGTAGACCGTATAGGGGCTGGTCTTGGGACGGAACCTGAATCGGGTGGCGAACTTCTGCCAACAGATGATCTTCTGTGAAGCCTTGATATAGACCTGTAGCCCCCCTTGGAGGTTAGACAGGTTTGTCACCTCAAGGTCAGTGCAACCATAAGCCTCATAGACCCCTGCGTTAAAGGGGAACAGTAACGTGAGCTTTCCCCCTTTATCAACGCTAGCTTTCCCCCCTCGGTAGATTGGTTGGCCGAGGTTTGGGCGTGCTTTGTAGACCTGGATTGGGGTCAGATGGAGCGGCGTATTCGGGTTGTGGTTCGCCCAAGTTGTAGTTCTGGTGGAGTGGCTTAGTGCCGAACCGGGAATCGAAGAAAAGATACAGAGTGTAAGCGATGAAACCAAACGTTGCAAAGGTGCAGATTCCACTAGCAATTCGTCCCCCTCGGGATTTCCCGAAAATTTGATTTACGAAAAAGCCAAAAACCCCACTGAATTGAGTCCCAACCACTTGACCAGCATCGGCAACGATTTGGACTCGGGAATTCTTGATGACTAAATCGGCACCTGCACTGACTGATTCCTTTAGGATACCCACTGAATAAGCCTCTCCGACAGCGATAAGAGCGATCGCGTATAGATTATCCCCAACGGTTAATGGGGCGAACTCTAGAGTAAACTCAATGGGCTGTCGTAGTGCATTGTAAGCCTTGATGGTCCTGGATTCCCCGTCCTTTGTTTTCCCCATCGACTGAAGCCCGATCATTGGATTCCCGGATTTGATTGCTTCCTTAAATCCGCTAAACACTCCGGCTACAAGACGGTCGTGCATCGCCCCCTGCATCGACTCAGGCAAAAAACGATTAAGTGAGTTATTCTCGATTCTGGCAATCTCCACCTGGAATAGGTCACAACAGATTTGATCCATCCAAAGGATAAGCCCGAGTTCGTTGATGATGAGATGGCCAACGCCGGGTTGGTTGAGTGCGTCGGAATAAGATCGTCTGGCTGCGATCGCAATGTCTAGATTGTCCACATCCGTTATTCCGTAAAGACTACATGGTAACGGGATACGCTACCAAAGACGCTGTTGAGAGCCCCCATCTTTTAAGTGGGGGGTGAAAACGAGAGAGAGGATTTATCCTCTCGTATTGACTTTATTTGCTTTTCTGATTTTCAATATACCGCTTAATCGTCTCAGTACTCACTTGCCCAGTGGTTGCGACAAAGTAACTTGGACTCCACAGGGTTGGCAATTTCTTGAGGTCCGGGAATTCTTCTCTAAGGACCTTAGATGCACGGCCTTTCATCCATCGAGCGATATCAGCCGCAGACTCATGTGTCGGGGCATTAATAAATAAATGGACATGGTCTGGCATCACTTCTAGGGCAATCAAATGCCATCCATGTTCTTCCACTAATTCAAAAACGATAGCCTGCATTCTGGCTGCAACTTCATTTACCAAGACAGCCTTTCGGCGTTTAGGGACAAAAATAAAATGATAATTAATAGAAGAGACTGAGTTCTCCGTCCTTCTATACTCGTAACTCTCTGCTGATAATTTCAATTTGCCATCTCCATGTATTGCATAACTATGTTTCATCCACTATAATGGAATACATAAGGAGATGGCAAATGTTTGGAACAATTCCAGTTCGATTAACCGAATCAGACACAATCAGGGCTTATGTTGCTCATCAGTGCAAGCAGTCTAATAGTTTGGTTAATGCCTGTTTGTTCAGTGTTCGTCAAGCTCACTTTGCTCAGTGTCCAAGGAACGAGTTTTTCGACTCAGAGGGGGTTTATCGATCTTCATTCAAGATGAAGGCAGTAAGTTGCTCTTACCCAGAGCTTTGTACTGAATTCAAGGATAATTCTCATTACAAAGCACTAGGCGGTCAATGTGCTCAACAGACGATTAAAGGCGTCGTTGAGTCATTTAAGAGTTACAACAAACTGATCCCGCTTTGGTTCAAAGGTGAACTTAAAGGGAAACCTAAAATGCCTGATTATCGGACAAAAGGAGGTTTAGCTGTAATTTCATTTCCTGGACAGGCGTTACAATTTGATTTAGAAACTGGGGAATGTCGTATTCCTATTTCTCAAGAGAATAAAGCCTCTGTGCAGGAAGAATTTGGAGTAAAAGAACTTCGGATTAATGGACCAGTTGGCATTAAACCTGAGCAGATCGTTGAACTTCGTATTTTGCCTAGAAATAATGAATTCTATGCTGAATATGTTTATGTTCATGGAAATGCAGGTCCTTCTTGCTCTTTGGACCTAAACCGTCAATCTGCTTTAGGAATTGATCCTGGACTCAGTAACTGGCTTACTTGTGTGAGCACTGAAGGTAAAAGTTTTATTATCGATGGATTTAAGATTAAATCCATTAATCAAAACTATAACCGTCGTGTGGCAACCATTAAAAAAGACAAGCCTGCCAAATACTGGGATGATGAATTAGCCAAAATTACTGAAAAGCGTAATCGACAGGTTCGTGATGGCATCAATAAAGCATCTCGATTTGTCATCAATCATTGTCTAGCGAACAAGATAGGTCATATTGTTTTTGGATGGAATCAAGGGAATAAAGATGAGATCAACATAGGAACGAAGAACAACCAAGAGTTTGTTCAAATCCCAACCGCCAGACTAAAGAATCGTATTCAGCAATTATGCGAAGAAGTCGGCATTCAGTTTACTGAGACTGAAGAGTCATATACTTCAAAGGCTTCTTTTTTGGATGATGATTTCTTGCCAACATACGGTGAAAAACCCGATAGCTGGAAGCCATCAGGCAAAAGAGGAGCTCGCATAAAAGGTAAATTACTAAATCTTGGTCGGGGTGGATATCAGACGGCTCAAGGCATTCGGATTAACTCTGATTGCAATGGAGCCGCCAACATCCTTAGAAAAGTATCGACACAGTTAGGATTAAACCTAACCAAGGTTGTTAGGGCAGCTTTGAACCTGCCACAACGGATCAGTCTATTCAATGGCTTGGATAGATTATACCGTGAGCGTTGTGAAGCGGCGTTTAAACCCGCGTAACAACTTCAGCTTAGAATCCCTCGTGTTTCAACCGAGGGAGAGTTCAA
>JBOFTL010000419.1:0-2872 GCA_051652045.1 Microcoleus sp.
GTTGGTGGGGCGATTATCACAACAATAAGTGGTTCTGGCACCGGGCAGGTGCAATTTCCGGATGAAATGGTTAAGCAATGGATTTGGTCAGAAAACACAACAAGTGTATCATCAACAACCCCCGGTGCAAGCAGCTTAACCTCAAATGCATCCATGGAAACAGCTATGTTGTACATTGCTTCAGAGGATGCAAATAACTACATATATCTCACTATAGATGAACCTTACACGGCAAACACATCCGGCGGAACGGTAAACACGTCTGATTCAATATATCGCCGCCTTTTGTGGCGTAGGGACGGGTCGGAAATTGAAATAGGGACATCTACGTCAATTATTACAACTTCGGGGACAGTCACAACGTCTTCTTCCGTGACTGCAACTCCGCAGTACAGTTTAATTGTTGCGAACCCAGGTCAATTTAATCTTGTTGGCAGCACGCTGTATCGCGTAAATCTTGGATCGTCGGACCCAGTAACGGGCACTTATATAGTAGAAATCTATTCTCTGCCGTCAATGGCAATGACGACTGAAACCGTTCTAGCATACCCAATTCCGGACTACTCACCAGAGTCGCTGCTTTATCCACCGATCGCGAGCTACCACCCAGGCTGATGAAAGCAAAAGAATTACTGGCATTAACCAATTTGATTAAGCACGATCGCGCGGATGCGAAACGATCGCAAAAAACAAGTGAGCAAGGCTTATTTCTGGGCCAGTATCAGGGGTTTGATGCCACAACACAGAAAGGATTTATTAAGTTGGCTAAAACGGGTGAAACCGTGAGTGCAAGGGTAATAACCAACGGGACGATCGTTCCGGGTACTAGAGTAATAGTTAAAGTTGCCGGTTCCGCCTCGTTTGTCGATGAAATGCCAAGATGACCGTTAATTTATCGATTCGTAATTACAGCATAACGATCGGGGGTTTAGACTGCACCACGGCCCTGATGGAATTTAGTGGCTCTGATTCAAAGTTGGACCAGTCAGGTGTTGTCACATTTTCGGGGACGCTGAAGCTCGGTCGCCCGGTTGGGTTCGAGAGTTTAGACGATCGCGTAAACAATCGTTGGGCGCTAGGTGCCCCGATCGTTGTTCAAATCGCAGACTTATCTAACACGCTGATTAGGCCATCGCGATTTGGGACGCTGTTCATTTTGGACGCGCTTTTTAATCGCACAGAAAACGATGGAGCTGGCAGTCTAGATATTAAGGTGGGCGATATTTTAAGCCTACTAGCGAACAAAGAAGCGTCCGAGGATAACAAAAAACCTAAGGTGTGCACACATGATGGAGGCATATCGGCGCAGTCAGCCATCAATCAATTGCTAGGGTTTGCCGGAGTGCCCGTAGCTAATCAGGTAACTGATCCCATCCCCGGCATAGTTGCGGCCCCTGCAAATGGGGGCGGAAGTTATATTGCTCAGGCTGGGAAGATTGCAGCATCCCAAGGTTGGTTTTTATATGTCGATGGCGTTACTGGCAATGTGCGGGCGCGTGAGATTTCGGTCGATTCCACCCAAGTCCCGCTAAACACGCTTAGCGTTAGCAACTCGACCTCAGAATTCGGGAGACTCCCCGATCGGCCACCGGCACAAAAAGTAAAGGTCAGTGGCAGTGGTAAAATTGTCACGCCGATGCCAAGACAAGGCACACTTACTATTTCGCGGCAATATGGTAATTCTGTTTCGTTGGGTGGGTCAAGCGCCCCGTCAGGCGCGGTACTAATCCGAGAGCGAAGGACTTCAGAAACAATTAACGGAAACGTCAGAACCTTAAGCGTCGAAGTCAGTGAGGCGAGGGGTGCTATTTGGCCAGAAAATCCAGCTTTCGCTGGGCAGTCCGCGTTGACATTATCTGAAACATACACGGAAGTCCACACTTATGAGTCCGCGTCCCCCGTAGTGGCTGGCAGCTCGGCATGTGAGACGGGGAATCAAGGACGATTGCTGAGATCCGTAATTACAAGTCGTAAGGTTTTTTGTAAGGTGTTTAGGGGGTTGTTTGCAAATAACAAAACGGCTCCCATGGTCCCAGCAATCACTTTCTCTGAAGGCGATTGGCTGAATCTTGTTGATGAGTCAACGGAGACAATCACCTACGAGTATTTGTCTACCGTTAGCACTGATGCCACGCAATTAGGGAAAGGCCCGATCGTGCGGCGGATCAAAAAGCAACCGCTGGGCGCTATTTTGCCGGACTATTTCCGTAAAGATTCGTATCGTCCCATCTACTCTCAAAACTATGGAATGATGGTTGATACCGAGTCCGAGTACAACTATTGGGCGCAAACATCGGCATCCGAATGGCAGCACGAGCGCAATTTTCAGCAGTCTCAAATCAGTGCCGATCCGGCGCAGGTAGCACGGACGCATGAATACTATAAAAAAGAAGGGATTGTCTGTGATGCTCAGTTTTATGCTGGCCTCATAACAGTTGACGAAACATCCGGTCAAAGCTCATCCCAGAATCAACCACCAGCCCCCGATACTTTACCTCCGGCGTTTGAAGTCACAGACACGGAAACCGAGGTAGAGTACCAGTTGCCCGTCGATGGAAATTGGCAGTTTCGTCCACCGGCTGAAACCTACAATTTTGATTTAGTTGGCGGCACCAATAAGGCTGATCTTAATGCTAGAGCACTTAATTTAGCGACAATATGGGGCACCGTTGCATGGGGACGCTACAAAGGCTCTGTCGCGTCATTTGCTTTTGATGATTTCCTGTTGGGGCAATACCGTCCCAACGACAAAATCGCGGTAGATGAGCAAACCTATGTCTCTAAAAATATAGCCGATGGTTTTAGTGTGGCCATGGCGGAAGGGGAACTGATGGGGTCTCTAGATTTGATTTACCTAGGGTTTACCGTTGTT
>JBOFTL010000420.1:0-5430 GCA_051652045.1 Microcoleus sp.
GCGCATCTTATATTTTAAAGGAGATTTTCTATGTTTGGTTTGGGATTGCCTGAAATGGGCATTATTGCGGTAGTCGCTATTCTAATTTTCGGTCCCAAGAAAATTCCTGAGTTGGGCAATGCTTTGGGCAAAACTTTGCGCAGTTTTAAGGAAGGGGCCGGTCAATCTGATGGTGAATCTGTCGAGCCAGAGAAGGATAAAGATAAACAAGATGAAGGGGACAAGGGTGCAGATTAGATAAATTGCTGGTGGTTCGATCTCATAGGTTTGTAGTAAGGACTTAAGTCCTTTGAAGATGAGGACTGAAGTCCTCACTACGAATAGGTTTGTTGTAAGGATTTTAGTTTTTTGAAGATGAGGACTGAAGTCCTCACTACGAAAATTATTGAGGAAATTTTCGCTCTCTAACTTCCAGGGAATAGTCTTTCACAGCTTGAGTAATTGTTTCCCGCAAATTGACGTAAGCTTTGGCAAAAGGCGGTTGTTTTTCCGACAATCCCAGCAAATCGGAAGTGACTAAAACTTGTCCGTCGCAGTGCGGGCCCGCCCCGATGCCAATGGTAGGAATAGTTAAATTTTGAGTGATTTGAGCGGCTAATTCTGCGGGAATGTGTTCTAATACGATCGCAAAGGCACCGGCTTCTTGCAGGGCGATCGATTCTGCTATGATGCGATCGGCTGTTTCGGCTGTTTTGCCTTGTTTTTTGTAACCGATTTGATGTACCGATTGCGGTGTTAGACCGACGTGTCCCATCACCGGAATTCCGGCAGATGTGAGGTGGGAAACAGTGGAAGCCATCACTGGATATCCACCTTCTAATTTTACTGCTTGAGCTCCGGTTTCTTTCAAAACTCTTCCCGCCGAGTGCATCGCTTGTTGGGGACTTTCCTGATAAGTCAAAAATGGTAAATCTACAACTAATAATGCTTGTATAACTCCGCGACGCACTGCTTTAGCATGGTGCAGGATCTCATCGAGAGTTAGCGGTAATGTTGTTTCGTAGCCCAATACTGGCATTGCTAAAGAATCGCCCACTAAGATGATATCAATTCCTGCTCGATCTGTAAGCTGGGCGATCGCATAATCAAAACCTGTCAGCGCAACAATCGGACGCCCTTGCTGTTTCCACTGAATAAGTTGGTGTGTAGTTACTGCCATTTTATTGCAAATATATACTTGTGTTAGTTTGCTGCTGCAAAATTTAATGCGGTAAGGCTTGCAGTGCGCACCCTACATTTACCAGTGAGTCAAGTGCGCAGTGCGCACACTACAACTTTACTGCAAAATTTAATGCGGTAAGGTGCGCTCTTCGCACCGTACATCTACTGCTATTGTCATTGCGTTTCATGTCGCTAAGCGTTACGAAGTGAAGCATAATTCCTGCGGACAGGCACGCGCCAACGCATAAACTCTGGCTATTTTTGCTTAAAAAAACTACAGATTAGTTTCCCCGCATCGTTTTCGCTAAATGGTAAAACTGTTCCGTCTTTTTTTATTTTACTGCGACTGCGACAGTTGTAGGTTTCCCGAGGCTGTTTCACGCCATCAATACTTATAATTGCTCTGTATTCCCAATGATTTTTAGCACTGCGTTTAATATCGACAATGCAAATTTGTTTGCTGTCGTAATTTCGGCAGACAGAGGCTGTTGCGGGCAGGGCAGCCGAACACCAAAAGATTAATATTATCAATGAAACAATTACTGAAAATCTGGAGAGTAGCATCAGAAAGATTTCGCTTAAAATCGAAAAATTACGATCGAATAATTTTGGTGGTATGTGGATTAGTAAAATGGCGAATAGGTGCGATCGCTATGTGTCAATAAAAGCACCTACAAGCTGAAAAAAAACAGTAAAACTTAGGTCATGAAACAGGGCAGTTTTTATCGATCGACCGTTAAAACCCGCAATTGTTGCGTTAGTTTCACCAGTTGCGCCCTTTAACGGGCGCAACCAAGAGGGGGAAGGGATTGGAATTATGGGAGAGGTCTAATAGTCAAACAACAATCTGTAATTACCTTTGAACTTAAACCGAAAAAGTGTCAAAAACCGTCAACTTTTTAATTGTTAGAAGTTGAATCTTCAGCAGGATCGGAACCTTTCAATTTCGGTTCTCTGTTGCGTTCTGCTGATTCTTGAGAATTCAAAGAACGCCTGTTCAAACCATCAGAACCATAAGCAGAATTGCCGTATTCAGCATTCGATGCTTTGCCCTTATAATTAGCAGTCGGCCAGTATTGCCTGTAGAGTAATTCCAGTTCATTTCCCGCTCTGCGGAATATTTTGGCTTGATTGAACAAAAAAGCCTGAAATATTCTATAAAACGCCAGTGTAAAAATTGCTACTACCATCCCCGAAGCAGTAGTAATCAGCGCTTCGCTAATCCCCAAAGTCACTCCACTCGTTGCGGCAGTACCGATGTCACCCAGGCGGATCGAGCTGAGCGAATTAATCAAGCCTAAAACCGTTCCTAGCAAACCCAACAAAGGAGCCAGAGCAATTACGGATTCTAATATTTTGTCGCCGCGGCGCATTGAGGCTAACTCTTCATCGGCTGCTGCTTCAAGGGCGAGCCGAAACAATTCCGGTTCGGGATTGTACAGTCGCAGGGGTGCAGAGAGAAATCGCCCGATAGGCTGTCGGTTGGCTTGTCTGGCTATGTCACTCGCAGCGCTCCAATCGCTGCGGGCTGCATCGAGGATGCGGTTGACTATCTGTTTTTCTTTGGTGAGAAGGCTCGCCCAAAACCACAAGCGCTCGATAATCGTACTTACAGATAAAATCGATAACATCAGCAGCGGCCACATTACGGGACCGCCTTTTTGGAAGAGATCTTGAATATCCACGGTATTTTACTCCTGCATAGCCCGCTAATTTTTGGTTTAATTGTTGTACTTTTACAAACAAATTTCAGGTCATCTAATTTTAGCTGTTGAGGGGTTTGGGGAGCTAGAGAACCCTTTTGAACTGTGCTCGAGGCATACAGGTACGATACAACTCTTGAAAACTATACAATCAGTACGCCACCAACTCAGAAACTGTTTTAAATGAGTAACCTTTTGACTGCAAAGCCTTGACAATTTTATCTGTTGCTGCTACTGTTTTCGATCGATCGCCCCCACCATCGTGCATTACCACGATCGAGCCCGATCGAACATTGTTAATCACTCGATCGGCGATCTCATCAGCAGTAAGTTTTGGCTCGTAATCCTGCGAATCTACATCCCACATAATCAATTTTTTGTGCATTTGCGCCACCAAATACGACAGAACTACAAATCTCCTGCCCCAAGGCGGCCGAAAACTGATACTGTTCTGTTTGACCCCTAAATCCTGCAAAAGTTTGTCAGTTTTTGCAATCTCAGATACGAGAAAATCGTTGGGTTTAAACATCATATCTTTGTGAGAGTAAGAATGGTTTGCCAACTCATCTCCCCGCGACACGATCGTTTTCACGATTTCGGGATGTTTTTCAATATTGCGGCCGATGAGAAAAAAAGTTGCTTTAATCTCGTGTTTGTCTAAAACATCTAAAAGCTGATTGGTATAGGGAGGGTAGGGGCCGTCGTCGTAGGTGAGGGCCACAACTTTTTCGCTGGTGTCGGCGCGATTGATGCCGAAATAATTGTGAAATTTAGTAACTTTTACCAGCAGAGTCGTTGCAAAAAATAATGCTATTGCTAACAGCAGAAACTTTTGAAAATTTTTACCTCTGTGCATAGCTGTATGGATGAGAGCGACGGGTGCGATCGAGCCTGAAAGTCGATGCTGTGGAATTATACCATTCTAGCGCCCCTTTATTCCCATTCCCCTTCTCAAATCTCAAATCGATCGAGCTTCAATCTCAAACCTCAAATCGATCGAGCTTAAATAATCAACCTTAAATCACTCAATCTCCAATCTCCAATCACTCAATCTAAAATCCAAAATCTAAAATCTAAAATAAAAAAAACCGCCGGCAATCTTTGCTTGCCCGCGGCTAGTTGTTGAGGCTAAACTTTTAAATCTTGAAGCGAACGGGAGCGAGAGAGTCGATCGAGCTTTTGAAGAGATATGTAGTTAGCAACAAGCTCGATCGAACATCTCGCATTTCAAGCAATACCCTCTACCAGCAAGGTAATATTATCAATTCCTACTACATAAACCAATTCACCAGGTTTAAAAGTAGTGCCTTTATCGCACCTCGCAGGCCACCAACTGCTTTGAAACCGAACGCGCCCGCATTCATGAGCTCGAATTTCTTCAGATACGATCGCTTCTTCAAAATACTCCGCAGACATCATCTTTGCCTCCTAAAATACTGATGGTATTTAACTTGTGCGAGAGATTCTGGTGCAGTAAAACTAGCCTGCTTCAACGATTAGAGTAATATTGTCAATAGCGATGACGCGAACAGCTTCTCCCGGATTAAAAATTATTTCTTGTTCGGATCTCGCAGGCCACCAACTGCTTTGGTAGCGGACGCGACCAGTTTCACCGGGGCGAATTTCTTCTTCGACGATCGCTTTTTCGTCCTGCGCTATGGGGTGTGAGGTATGATGGGTGGATGGCTGTGGGGTAACTGCATCGCCTGATATTTCCTCGCTACCGACTGGCGCTATTTCTACCGTTTTTTCTGCTGCGACATTACGTAATTCTCGATCGACAATTGTCGGTAGATTTTCATCGGCAAAGCTAGCTTCTTCAACATAATTAGTAGACATGAGTTACAACTCCTGAAGATAGGTTTCGGTCAACATTTTTGATGCCTCAAGCTGCGCTTGTACTCCCCACCTGCAGACAGATTTGTGCCACTAAACTTCAACAACTATCAGAGTAATGTTTTCAATGGCGACTACGTTAACTTTCTCGCCGACTTTCAAAGTCGTATCTTTCTCGCATTTGGCAGGCCACCAAGTGTTTTGAAAGCGAACTCGACCAGTTTCTTGAGGGCGAATCTCTTCATCGACAATGGCGTATTCCAAATAGTTACCAGCCATAATTATTTGCTCCCAATCGTTGATTTGTCTTAACTTCCGAATCTACAAAAGTTATAGTTCGATACGAAATCCGGCGATCCCAGACTAGACCGAAACAATCAAAGTAATATTGTCAATTCCAACTACGCGAACTTCATCCCCAGGCTTCAAAGTCACCTCTCGATCGCATTTGGCAGGCCACCAAGTGCTTTGGAATCGAACTCGACCCAACTCTTGAGGGCGAATTTCTTCATCGACGATCGCTTTTTCCAAAGTATCAATACTCATGATGCTTGCTCCTGATTGTAGATTGGCCTGAACTCAGGGATTTGAGAAACTTATAGTTTGACTCGCAGCCCGATCGATTCTGAACTAGACCGCAACTATTAAGGTAATGTTGTCAATTCCCACTACGCGAACTTCATCACCGGGCTTCAAAGTTAGCTCTCGATCGCATTTAGCAGGCCACCAA
>JBOFTL010000421.1:0-3693 GCA_051652045.1 Microcoleus sp.
GCACTTCCGGCTTTAACTGATGACTCGTTGCAGATATCGATAGTTAGCAGCAGAATAAATTTATATACGTAAGTAAGGAGCTGCAAGCCCAAGGAAGTTTACGGATATTCCAGTAGATTCCAGTTTCTTTGTAAAGAAAAGTAAAAGTTCCGGAAACGCAGTTTCTCCGACAGCAATTAGGAGTTTCTGGGGGGAAAAGCTCAAACAAGCTATGTTTATGGAGGGGATAAAAAACTTGACAAATGCAATTTATCGAAGATTTTAAATAGCAAAAACAGCCGATAGATCGACTGGAAAGCAGCATCGGATTGGGTAAAGACCCGATCGCAAGTCAGAAACAAACTTGGAATTCAGCCGCGAACTGATGAAGTTTGAAACTATAAACAAATTGCAAAACTATGCAAATCACAAATTACCAACCGGAGTTTAGCCTGAGTCCCCGTGAAAGAGCGATCGCCCAATTAGTAGCCCAAGGATTACCAAATAAGTGTATTGCCAAACATTTAAATATCAGTCACTGGACGGTAGCTACTTACGTGCGCCGCATTTTTATCAAACTCGGTGTCTGCTCTAGAACGGCAATGGTTGCTCTTTTGATGAAAGAAAATTTACTTTGGGATTAATCGCAAGTAAACTGCGACAAGACTTACGCAAGCATTCTAATGTAGGGCTTGCACTGCGCACCTTACTCTAGATGTAGGGTGCGCACTGCGCACCTTACCGCTATTGCTTGCTCCTTTTTTTAAGGGTGGCTGGGGCGGATCGAAGTCAAAAATACAGCTCGATCGCCCCCACTAGCACAGATAAGAGTAAAAATAAGAAATTGCCGATCTAATGACGTAACAAATATCATGAAACGCTCAATTTTGACAGTGGGTATAGCTGCGATATCGATCGCGATCGTTGAAGGGATAAATCTGACGGTCGCCCGTGCTAATTCTACGACAAATCCGGCGATCGTTTCCCAGATTCGGGAGATCGTGTTGTCCGGTGATGGCTTTTTTCTTCCCAGTAAGAACATTTATTGTAGGTTGCGTAAAGCATCCGATCGTAATGATGCTAGTCGCGATTTCTTGCGTTGTGAAATTGCAAGTTCCCTGAAGCCAACTCCGCCTCAACCTTCAGATTGTCAATTAGATTGGGGGTCGGGTTTGGTTTTACCGAGAGCGAAAAAAACCGAAGTTCTTTGTGCCGCAGATTCTATTTACGATCCGACTTATCCGACACTTCAATACGGTCAAACTTGGAAAAATGCCGGCTTCACCTGTAGTGCTACCCGAGATGGCTTGACTTGCAGCAATCCGCAACAACAAGGCTTTTTCTTAAACCGTGAAGAATGGCGAACTTTTTAGTTGTAAAGTTCGTATTGCGGACTTCAGTCCGCAAAAAGTTCGTAGTGCGGACTTCAAGATCTTAGCACTACAAACTTTTTTATTGCGAGCTTAAGCCAAACTCAAAGAACGAGAAGAACTTCTCAGAAAATTCAGCAACTCTCGATTCACTGTTTGCGGCACTTCCTGCTGAATCCAATGACCGCAATTCGGGATTAATTTCAACTTAAACGGTGCCGCAATTAATCTATCTAAACCCTCTACCAATTTGCGACTTAAAAACGCATCTTCTTCACCCCAAAGCACCAAAGTCGGTACTGTTACCAGTTCCTGTTTTTGACCCCAAGCTAAAAGTCGATCGGGATGAAACATTTGTCGGTAATAATTCATCGTCGCAGCTAACACACCCGGCTTTTCTAAAGCTGCTTGATAAATCTCAGTTTCCTCAGCGCTAAAAGCCCCTTTGCGCACTGCTTGTCCCTGCAACACATTTTTCACAAAATCTTTCAAATTTTGCTGGATCAACCATTCAGGAATTCCCGGAACCTGAAAAGCCAAAAAATGCCAACTGCGGCGTAGCTGATCGAAATTGCTCGCCATTTCCTGCACCAATCGCTGCGGGTGAGGCGCATTTAAAACTGCCAAGCGATCGAGTTTTTCGGGGAATTTTTGAGCTAAATGCCACGCGATCGCGCCTCCCCAATCGTGACCTACAATGTGAGCTTTAGCATAGCCCAGGCGATCGATCAAACCGCGAATATCTGCACTCAGCGTATCTAAATCATAGCCGCTTGCAGGCTTATCCGAATCGTTGTAGCCCCGCAAATCCGGCACTACAACTTTAAAATGGCGCGCTAAAGCGGGGATTTGATAGCGCCAAGCATACCAAAATTCAGGAAAGCCATGTAATAGTAAAACAAGCTCGCCCTCGCCTTGAGAAACGCAGTGCAAGCGAATATTATTAGTTTCGACAAAAATATGTTGCTGTTCGGGCTCTAAAGACTTCATAGCAGGAAGGAAGAAGGAAGAAGGAAGAAGGAAGAAGGAAGAAGGAAAATTTTAAAAATTTTCGATCTCAACATTGGCACAGCCGATTCAATAATAGCATTATTTCGTCGATCCCCTTTACACTTGTAGCATTTGCAGGCAGCAAGAAGCAAGAAGGAAAATGCTAAATTTTTTAGATCTCAACAGCGACGGAGACGATTCAATAATAGCACAATTTCGTCGATCGCTCCTCGTAATTGTGCGGACGGTCGATCGGATTGATTTATAATAATGCTAAATGCCAGCGGTTCGTAATTAGGTACTTCTACATAGCCAGACAGCGCGGAAACTCCTCTTAAAGTTCCTGTTTTTGCTTGCAAAATTACTCGATTTGATGTAGAATTAAAGCGATTTTTCAAAGTGCCGCTTTCGCCAGCAACAGGTAAAGATGCGCGGTAAACAGACGCTACCGGCGAATTCGCCATTAATCTCAATGTTTGCACCAAGGCTTCGGGACTGACTAAATTGTGGCGGGACAATCCCGCACCGTCAGCTAAGATGTAGCTGTTTGGATTGACTCCCAATTGAGTTAAAGCAGTTTTTAACTCTTGCAAGCCGATGTCGCTGCTATCTGTTTGTGGTGCAGGTACTTTACCTGTTACTTTTCCCAGCAATCTCAACAACACTTCGGCATAAACATTATCGCTTTCCCGATTGGTTTCTTTAATTAATTCTGCCAGAGGCGGCGATTCCACCGCCGCTAACTCGCGAGTAAAATTCCGAGAATTTAATGCAACTGAAGTTCGATCGACCTTAATTCCCGCCGCTGCTAAAGTTTGTTGAAAGCGTTGCAAAAAATTGTTGGCAGGATTCACAACTGCGACGTAAACAGATTCAGATTCAGCACCATTTCTCAACTGCCCGCTAACTCGAATTAACGGTCGATCGAACTCTCTCCCTACTGCCACAAATTCCCGTTCGTTTGGTCCGACAGTCACGGAATTATTCTGAATTTGCCACTGATTTGTCAGTGAAGGTTCCGCAAATGTAACTTTTAGGGGTTGCCCGATCGACTGCGGCGAAAGTTTCAGCTCGATCGCGTTACGATCGAAGATTAAACTGTTAATTGGCGCGCCATATCCCGCTTGCACATCTTCCCATTCCCAGTTCGGATCGATGGCATTGCCCTGAAAATAACTGTCATCACCAATTAACTCGCTAACTCGATCGATTCCTCGCTGCTGTAACTGCTGTGTTAAGGATTTTAACTGAGTTACCGCAAGGCTCGGATCTCCCCTACCGACAACGTACAAAGTATCATTTTCTCCAGCGTAAACAACAGTCCGAATCCGAAAATTTGCACCGAGTTTTAACA
>JBOFTL010000422.1:0-2255 GCA_051652045.1 Microcoleus sp.
TCAGTCACAAATATTGTTCAATTATTCACAAAAAGGATGGTTATTCGTATGTGGCATAAACCCTGCCCCCCTTTTCCTCCCACCACCAAGCTGATTACAGCTATGGTGGGGGTCTCCAAGGGGGAAGACAGATGAAAAAAAACGGTTCTTGACCGATCGCGCAAACTGTATAAAAAATTGTAGGGCGAGCAATGCCCGCCCTACAATAAAAATTAAACCGACTTACACATTAATATGTTTCAACGTGCCAGCGGTGTTCTTTCTTCAACTTTTTCTGATAGTCAGCCCAATTGACGCCGAACTTGCCGGCTGCTGCCGACATTCCTTCATCAATTCCGCCTTCCATTCCTTTCAAACCGCAAATGTAAGTGTGAGTTTTCGGTTTTTGCACCAATTCCCACAGTGCATCGGCGTTTTCTTGAATCCGGTTTTGAATGTACATTTTGCCACCTTGAGCGCTCTTTTGCTCGCGGCTGATAGCGTAAGTCAAGCGGAAATTATCGGGGAAATCGCGCTGCAATTGTTCCAACTCTTCTTTGTAAAGAATGTTAGGAGTGTATGCAACTCCAAAGAACAACCAAGCTAGACCTTTGAACTTGTAACCGGGATTGTTTTCTTTGAACATCCGCCACAAATAAGCGCGGAACGGAGCAATACCCGTACCTGTAGCCATCATAATAATAGTGGCATCTTCGTCTTCGGGCAACAGCATTTCTTTGCCTACCGGGCCGGTGATTTTGACATCATCCCCCGGCTTCAAACCGGTGAGGAAAGTCGAACAAACGCCGAAAACTTTTTCGCCAGTTTCTGGGCTTTTGTACTCTAGGCGGCGGACGCAGAGGGAGACTGTTTTGTCATCTACATCATCTCCGTGGCGGGTGGAAGCGATCGAATAAAGCCGAATTTTGTGAGGTTTGCCGTTTTTATCCGTACCGTCGGGAATAATTCCAATACTTTGACCTTCCAGATAGTGCAAATTGCCTCCAGAAATGTCAAATTTGACGTGCTTGACTGTGCCTTCGCCGCCTTCTCTGACCAATTCTTCTGTAGAAATGCACTTACCAATATAGGGATTGGCTGGCTTGTAGAGGTTAACTGGAACTTGAACTTTTTCTTTGGCTTGAGTCATGGGTTTAGGGGTTGCTTCTGATTTCTGACTCTGTTGCCCTGTTGATACTGGTGCGACTTGGCCGTTAGTTTCGGCAGTGCCGTTTGAGGGTCGAATGCTGACGATTTTGCCACCCATGCGAGCAATCCTGCGCATTTCCTGATTCATGCGATCGTAGGGTACGGTGATAAACACGCTGCCGCTACGGCGAATCGGTTGGCTCATTTGGTCAGTGACTTCGTTCTGACGCATCCCCTCAACTTCGTAAATAAAGATGCGGCTGCCTGATTCTGAGTTGGCCGCCACACCAGATATGCTTGGGCTGTACATTTGTTGCTTGTCCTTCACGATACAGAGTTATAAAGAAAGAGAATGTGACGTTAGACTCAATTTACTTTTTTCTTAAGGCCGTCTGGACTAATTGGCCGCGCCAATCCTTCAGCCTCGCCTTTGGGCGGGAGTATCAAGTTGCGATCGCGCCTCCAGTTCCCCACTAGCCGAACACAGCCGCGCTCGCCGAACTCGACGGCGTTCGGCTGTTGCCCCATAATTGTTGTCTGCGTGCTGCAAATATTTTACCCGATCGGGGGATCGGCCCCGATAAGTCTGTGCGATCGGGCGATCGCTCTGATTTTGGTTTCCCAACCTTTTAGCGTACAATAAATTTTTGCTGGAGACGGCTAAGATTGAAAAAACTGACCCCAAAGCTGGCAGCTAGCAGAAAAAATAAATTGCTGCTGCTGAGGTTGAGCTTGTAGGGGCGATCGCATTCTGGTAAGATTAACGGCTAAAGTTGGTATTAATTACACAGACGAAGCTGAAAGGCCCGTGACTTCAGTCCCGAAAAGAGCAGCTTTCAAAAGTAACCGCAACCTCGACTGCTGTCGGGGAAACGGACAGATGCCGTCTGACACGGCTACGAAGAATGAAACTGGTTGCGGATTCGCCCCAAAAAGTTGAGTTCTTCAGTATCCCCGCAAGTTGACGGCGGGGAAGTGTCAACTACCTTGAAGAATGCTTGAGTCTTCCACAGCGGGCAGTCGGCTGGCTACCGCAGACTGGTTTGACTCGATCCCATCTGGGTAGGAAAGCCACAAAAACTTTGCTTGTCGCTACCTGCGGGCTAAAATTTTGTGAAAATTGGATT
>JBOFTL010000423.1:0-9694 GCA_051652045.1 Microcoleus sp.
ACTTCTACAACAAAGCCAAGTACACCCGTGAACAGAACAATGGGCAGAATGTTTATCTACTCACTGCCACACCGACCACAAACAATCCGCTTGAAGCATTCAATATGCTTCAGCACGTCGCTCCAGAGGAGTTTGATAAGCGAGGGATTGAGAATATTGACGACTTCCTCGAAATGTTTGGGAAGATTGAAGAAGTGGTCGTCCCTGGGGTTGATCTTGAAATGACTACCAAAAACGGGTTGGTTGGATTCAAGAACCTGAAGGATTTGAGAAGCCTATTCGGGAAATATACCCGAATGCAATCGGCTAAGGAAGTCGGCTTGCCAATCCCAGAAGAGGCAGCGAGAGATGTCCAGGTGGAAATGACCCCCGCACAGGCTGAGGTCTATGAAAGCCTGCGTCAACGTGCCGACGATCTGTTGTCGGGCAAGGTTGACGATGGGGATGACCATATTTTCTCGGTCATTTCGGACATGGATAAGGCCGCGATCGACCTCGAATACTACAATGCCACCACGACCACGGGTGAACCTGCTGACCTTGAGGCGCCTGGAGCTAGACGATCGCCCAAGATTGAGGCATCGGTGAATCAGATTATGCAAAGCCGTAGTAAGTCAGGCGGGAAGCAAATCATGTTCTGTGATGCGGTTCAGCTTCATGAAAAGCTCAAGGCTGAACTAGTCGCGGCTGGTTATCCAGAAAATGAGATTCAGATTGTCAATGCAAAAACAGTGCCGAAGTCGTCAGATCGACAAAAAATCAGCCAAGCCTACAACGATGGACGAATCTCTCTGGTAATCGGGAATACGGCAACCATGGGCGAGGGGATGAACTTCCAAGTCGGGACGACGGATATTCATCATCTCACAACGCCATGGACTCCAGCAGCGATCGAGCAACGGAATGGGCGCGGTGTCCGGCAAGGGAATAAAGCCGATGAGGTAAACATTCACTACTATGCCGCCAATAAAACGTTCGACCTATACCGCAAGGGTGTACTAGAGCGCAAGCGTGGTTGGATTGATGACCTGTGGAAGGGTGATTCGGATACGGCGGATAACAAGAATACAGGCTCGATCGGGGCGGATGAGATGGCAGTCATGATGGCTGCTGACCCTGAAGCAGCACGTAAGGCGATGGCTGCTAACCGGGAATTACAAATGCAGCGGTTGGTAGAAACCAGATCGAAGGATGCACTCAAACGGTTTGGGCAATTGCAAACCATGCAATCGGCTTATACCAAAATCCAAGACAAGGAATCGCCCAAGGCGCGGCAATTACAAGCCCGGATTGATTCTTCTCTGTCGGCATTGCGTCGAGACGACCATTTCCCGCATAAAGACTTGTTGGATGGCGCTCCAGCGTATATTGGGCCAAAGGGTGATATTGCTCGGAAAGATGGCTATCTGGCCGGGCCTAGTGGCGAGGTTTATCGCATCACGAATATCGATCCAGCCAGGCGGAGTATGGACTTAATCCCAGTGCTGGGAAGTTCCTATCGTCCGTTTAACTACAACGCCAACGAATCCAAGACCATCAAGTTCGGGGATTTGGAAAAGCGCTACGAGTCGATCGGGATGGATGACCATGTGCTGACACAACGACGGATTGCGGCTGTTGATTCCTATGAAGGATTACGCCATCTAAACCAATCTGAAATTGATTCCCATCGTGATACTTTGACTCAAAACCTACGGAAAAGTTATCGGACAATGCCGATCGAAACCAGTTCAGGCGAGGTGAAATTTGCAACCGGTGCTGACCTCGAAGATGGTGACCGGGTGTTGTTCCCTGGCGATGCGGGTGTAATCGATAAGGCGATCGGGGCGATCGCGCGTGCCCATGACAATGAATACACCGATTACAAATACAAGGAGCCAATGGAGCGGTTGACCGGGAAATCCTGGTACACCGACATTCAACCCAAAATTAGAGAGATGCGGGCAATGAATGCCCCGACGGAAGGTGACACCAAAATCGACAATGGGGTTGAGTATGTGTTGCGGGGTGGTCGCTGGCATCGCAAGGAAGAACCTGCAAAAAACAGCAAACCCGCGAATAATGCCTTGATGGGATTTGCTCAAGAGGTTTCAGAGATTCATAATGCTCCAGTCAATGAACTGGGAATCTCGATGTTTGAGGAAACTGCGGAGCGCCATCTCAAAACCTACGAAGACGATCGTGAACTACTGGCTGGACTGCTTGAGGTGGTCGCAAAACGAACAATTTTTGTAGGTCATCCAGAGGAATCTGTCAGAAGACAGGCTGCGGAAAGGTTTGTGAAGAAATACCTTGACTCGCGGGAACCCGCTCAAGTAGAAACTCCATCGACTCCCCCAGCACCTGCTGCAACCGCTCCACTCCCTGCGGGCAAGCCTTCTATCCCTTCTGAGATTAAGGACGCATTCAACAAGAAGAAAGGCATTCCTCACCACGTCGTTGTCTTGGGGGCGAGAGTCGATCGCGATGTGTACGATCGATTAAATTCCAAGGCTAAATCAATGGGTGGATACTATTCCGCGTTCAAGGGTCCTGGGGCTGTTCCTGGTTTCCAATTCACCGATCGAGAAACTGCGGAAAAGTTTCAGGATGAAGTTTCTAGGTTTGAGAAGGCTGCAACGCCACGAATCTTGTATCGTGTAGGGGAAGTCGATTACGTTTTCCGTGACGGAGCACTCCATAAATATGCCGTTTGATTTAGAGTCGATCGAGGCTGAATTTGATGAGACCGTGGGGGATGCAAAAAGCTATTTATCCAAGGGTGTACCGTTCTTGGCTAAATGGCTCAATCAAGATCCGCGTCGGTGGGTTCTGCTGGGGCCATGGTGGGGATTTGTACAGCAGCAGATTGGAAACGCTATCGACACCAGCCAATGGGCAGGGGGTGATTCGCCGCCAGACGAAATCGCTCATTACACTGATTTCAAGCCTGCCCATCTTGGACTGTTTCTGGCTCTGAAAAATATCAATCGGCATGGTGGAACTGTGCTTATGACCGATGAGCCGCAGTCGATCGTATTGGCTGACGGGCGCAATGCCCTCTATCACCCGGAGGATGGCCTCATTGAAACCGACTAATCCGCAATCTCAACTCTACTCACTCCTGGCCGAAAGCCGATCGCGCACCCGTGACATCCAACAGGTGAAGCAACGGGCAGCCGCAAAACTGCCCCAAGCGGAAACAACTTTGCTGAAGCGGGTGGAGGAGTTACGATCGACCCCCAACCCTGATGGCGAGGAGTATGTATCGGCATTGGAAGATTTAGATAAGATTCGTCGATCGATGGCAATGAATCAGTCTGTCCCGATGGAGAAAGGGGCGCGGACGGGTGAGACCAAAACCGAGAATGGCAAAACCTATGTGCTGAATGCGAATAGTCGATGGGAACGGCAAGCCGAGTATGAGCAACCATCGCTATTTGAAACCCGATCCCATCGAGGATTTATTGAAGCCGCATTTAATGAATTTGGATTAGGGGGCATTGCTGAAACCAGATCGATGCATGAACAGGTTTTGGCTAACTTGTCGGCACAGTTCACGGAATTGCAAACACAATTCGACCAAGCCTCTAAGGAATTAGGTATGGCTGAGGCGTTTGCATCCCCGATCGGGCAATCCTATCTCAGCGTGAATAAAGCGTTGATGGATGCCAGAAAGCGACGTGATGGTATGGCTCAGGAACTGATGGGGCCAATCAGAGAGAAGTTATTCAGAGAAGCTCAAGGGTTTACTGGTGAATTACCTAAAGTTGATTTCCCGATCGAGGTGGTCATTGACGAATTTGCGCAAATCACTGGCAATAAAGGATTCTCAGCGCTAAAAGAAATTGTGCAGGAAGACGATCTAGCATGGGCAGACGATGAGGGCATTTTGAATATTGGGAGTATGGAGCGGCCACCAGAACGAATAAAAATGTCGGTCTGGCATGAGTTGGCGCATTTCGTCGAGTTCGAGAATCCTGAAATGGCTAAGATGGCTAAAAGCTGGGTGATCGATCGGGCGACTGGACCTGAAATGCCATTAAATGAAATGCTTGGTCAGTCAGTTTACGATGACGATGAAATGGCCTATCCCGACCATTTCGCCGATCCCTATATTGGTAAAATCTATTCTGACGGGACAACCGAAGTGATTTCGGTCGGGATGGAAAGTTTTGTGGATGAAAAGGCGATGCTGGCTTTGTTCGATCGAGACCCTGACCATTTTGCATTAATGCTGGCGGTACTCAGTGCTTAAATTTGAATTGACTGGAGTAACCGTTGAATTAGCCGAATCAGAAGGGGATGTGAAGATTTCAGGTCATCCTGTAATGGCTGAAGTGATTGGTGATTTAATTTCTCGGCAATATGGCGTGAGGGGACATTTAGTCGGTGGCTTGTGGATGAGCCAAGCAGATTTAATCTATATAATGGCTTCCAGAGATTTACAGCAGTACAATCCAAAAAATGTTGCCAACCCTAAGCCCACTGACCTTTGAAGAATTACGCCACCTCATCGAATGGCCTGCAGATTTACTCTACGAACCCACAGGCCCGATCGTGGGCAGTATCCCCGAACAACATGGACTGGGTAGACTGGCAACCCGCGATCGGGGCAATCAAAAAACCGCTCCAGTCAAACCAGGCTGGAAACTTTTGAATGACGAGAACCCGATTCCTGAATTGAAGGAACTTCGATCGAACTTGGATAATTCCAAAATTTTGGAAAAACCGGAGATCCAGATTTCGCGCCCAAATCAGACAACTTGGTGGAGCACTCAGCAGCAGCAGTTTAAGCCCAATCCATTCTGGGAAGAACAAGAATTAGATTTAGATGTCAGTGACGGGGAGGGGGTTCTAGAGGGGGCGTTATTTTTGATTACATCGATCGCTCAGAAAATCTTTGATTCCCCTATGGTCACCCGCAGTACGATCGAGCTGCTCACCCCATCAGGCGCACTGGCGACACTTCGAGGCCATGCCCTGCGGACTGAGAATCAAACCTTCGTCGATGCCACGATCGAGTATTATCAATCCCAAGATTACGGGCTATCCGAACTCCAGCAGCAGATTAAACGCGAGATAGACCGATGGCAAGATATTGGGCGAGCGGCTGTCCTAGACCCCCATGGTGAAATTGACTCAGCTATTTCCCTCGCCAACGTTGTGACGGCCTCGATCGTGCTTTCCAAACTTTTGGAAAAATTACACTACGTCAACGGGTTCTCGATCGGGGTGAAAATAGATAGCTGAGCTGGCCTTGAGATGGCGGCAGCATAAGCAATTGCTTTGCTAGGATTATTTGCGCCTACATACTTATTCTGCCCACTCCCGCCACTTAGCCCATGCGCTTGAGAATCAGCGGAGTACAACAAATCCCAGACAATAGGGCTTTGCAATGCTGTTTTCTTTATTCCAAACCCGTGCAGCCTTAAATCAGGCCTAGCTTGCTTGATTGCCAGCAAAACGGCTTCAATACTCGCCGCATTTGCGTTTCTTTTACAGACGCTGCCAACACCAACCCAAGCATTTTTTTTTGATGAGATCGCCGTAATCATTTAAATGGTCAACGTATTCTTCCGGTTTGTAGCCTTGCAATACAGGCATTAAATAGGCTTTGTCTACCAATTTAAGCAACTCGTCATAACGTTCGATCGTCATGCGCTGATGGTCTGCAACGGTTAACCCTGTTTTGGATAGCACAAATTTTTCACACATCCAATCTTGTGTTACTGCCGCTGCCAAATCCCCGCAACTTTGCCATCTATTTATCTCTTCAGCGTATTGATTTGCTGGTAGATGCCCCAACCCTGTCGTTATTCTGGTAAAAGCGCCCGAATCCAGAATCCAGCGATTTACCTTGAATGGGCTTTTTCGTCCCAAGATGCGATTGACTGAGATCATGCATCGATCGAATGCTCCACAACCCGACGGCCCGTTGTTCGGTTGGTGCCACCCGATGAAATATTCTTTCACTTCTCCCACTTCTCCAAAAAATCACTCACCACTTCCACCCATTCTTGAGCGGTGAACAGATGGGCATCCCGATCGCTTCGCTCAAGATCACCGAATTTCGTCCTGTCCACCGATACCAATCGTCGCCGACTGATACCCAATAGCCGATCCCCACTCGCAATGAATTAGGGTTTAGTCCTGGTGGGGCTGTGCAATCGTTGTTGTGCATGGCGATCGTCTTGTTCTGTCGCATACGTCAAATCCTTCACTCTCTGCAATGGAATCAATGCGACTTGGGGTACGATCGCGTTACCTAGTGCTTTTATCCTGCTTCGTCTGGCAATTTCGTCCAATCCGGTGGAAACCCCATCATCAACTCTCGGAAACTCGGCGATGTCGCCAAGTCGGGGCGCTGCAAGTAGTTCATGACATTGGTGACCCGGACGCAACTTTTTCCTGTCGAAGTTTTCAGATAAAAACCGCCGTCCAAGTACTTCCCGACATGCTTCCCATTGTGGCTTCGATCGTCGGTCGCTGTTGGCGTAGGCAACAATCCAAGTCCTTTCGCGGGCGTGATTGGCACCAAGGGCGGACGCTGGAATAACATCCCATTCCGCATCGTACCCGCTCTCGGAAAGCTCCCAGAGTACTGCGCCCATATCTCGCCCGTTTCGGCATGATAGCAAGGCTGCGACGTTTTCCAATACGACGAAACGGGGTCGGCACTCGCGAATGATTCTGACGATTTCAAAGAAAAGTCCAGAACGTTTTCCGTCCAGTCCAACGCCATGACCCGCGATCGAGATGTCTTGACAGGGGAAACCTGCGGTAACGAGATCGAATTCTCCTCGATGAGTAGTGAAAGTTGTAACGTCGTCATGGATCGGAACTCCGGGAAAGTTTTTTGCTAATATTTTTTGGCAAAACGGCTCAATCTCTACAAACTGAGTTGTTTCAATTCCACCAACCCAATGAGCAGCTAGAGCAAATCCGCCAATGCCACTGAATAAATCTAAGTGTTTCAAAACGGTAAATCCCCCCAGTTTTCGCACACTTCCCCCTTGGCCTTCCAAAGGTCAGGAAAATCACGCGCCAATTCTTTATAGATTTGGGTCATGATTTCCGGCACATTCTTCACTGCTTGAGCCGTTTCCATGATTCTCTCAAACCGCTTTGCCCGCTCACTGCGTCGATACTGCTCGTCGTCGGGAACGTCATCATTCAGCGTGAACAGACTGCACCCTGTCAAGGCTCTCACGATCGACGCTGTGCCACCATGCCGATGCTCTGCGGCCAAAATCTCTGAGCCAAGCCGCTCCACGATCGCATTAAAAAGCAACCGCACCAAATGAGCCAACTCTACCCAATTCACCCCGACCAAATCCGTAGTTCTGGCATTCGCGACACTTGCCCAAATCGGTCGCCATATCTTAACTTTCCACAATCCTAAATCTTCCAACCTCGATCGAAGGTTACGGAATGCTGATGCTGACATCACTTCGTCTTCATCCTTGCCAACGGTCGCCGCGATCGACTCTGGCACCTTGACAGCCCATCCCGCAGCAAATGGGATAGACGCAATCCTGGCAAAATCAGATAAACCCATCCGTCGATCGGCAAAGCCAAGATACCTTTTCTGGGCGGCGTTATGCCCAGCCCACAGTAATTTTGATAGAACCCAGTAGGAACCAACCAGCAATTTCTTGCTGCCATTTAGGATTCCTGCGTACTTTTCAGCCAATTCTTGATATAATTTCATAACTTAGATCTGTTTCATCTGAGTCCCGCGACGACGGTGCTAGGGGGTGCGATCCCTATCAACCTGAGCGGCGTATCCACAATGATACTCGATCGTCGTCAAATTTGTTCAGCTTGCTGCCAAATTTCTTCGATTCGATGAAAACCCCGCGAGGCTTGTCTTTGCGGGGTTTTTGGTTTATCCGTGCCGAAAAATGTGAAAGACAAGTATTTAAATAACGAGCGAAGCAATGTTAATCAGTTGTCAAACTTTTTACAAAAATTGAACGGGGTGGTTTTTCTCTGGTCCACACTCTTCAACAAAAAAATAATTAGAGAATCCCGATCTAAGATTCAATATCCTCAATACTTGTCTTTCACATTTTTCGTCAATCGTCGCGATCGCTTGCGGGGACGGAGTTTTAATTGCTGGTCAAATCTGTGCAACTTTGTCCGTAATTGTGCTATCTTGATAGTGCCAGAGGAGTGGAATGGTCCCACGCGAGGCTCATAACCTCGAAACAGCAGGTTCGATTCCTGTCTCTGACATTTAGACCAGCCCGATCGCTCAAGCCACCTCTCTTAAAGAGGGGTTTTGTTTTTCCAAAATTTTGGGAATCAGCCCAACAGTTTCCGCCATCCGATCGAGTCCAGGCTATCCCGTTGGTTGTCTTGCCGAATCCAGTCAGCATCATCGAGTCCAGGGACACGGTAACGGATGATTCGATCGCAGGTGACTTGGGATTCTCGCAGGTGAAGTTCCTCGGCGTTGGCGGGGTGTGAGGCATGGATGAGGGCGATCGCACTTCGGTGGATGCCGTCGGGAAATGGGATGGATTGAGGAAAATCACCACCATATATAATGTGGTCTTCAATCATGTCCATTTCCAAGATCGACTTGATAACATTCCATCGGAATAGCCGAGCTGCTGTGGTTCTGTCCTCAGCAATTTTCTCTTGTTCTGCTGGGTTGGTGGATTGCAGATAACGTCCCGCAAAATCAAGGGTTATGCTTGTCCACTCTGCTGATTGCTCTAGGTTGAGGGGGATAGTCCGATCGATGCGTGTGGGGCGATGGTGGGACAACTCGGAGGCTTTTGTCTCGCTGTCATTGGGCGGGATGCGATCGATGAATGCTTTCTCCGCCAACTCGAAGTCAATCCGTAATGTAGTGTTGTCTGATTCAAGCCAGGCGTTTTTAGTCAGTGTGCCGCCAAGGTTTTTGAGGTGTTCGATCGCGTCGCGGAATGAATCGTTTGTAATATAAATTGGTTGCATACTAGTCAAATCCGACGGTACTATAAGGGCACGATCGAACGATTCTTTGCGGGAACCGTCGATCGCTAATCACAACCCATGGAGGTGGGCATGACTGAAGATATTGTAAAACGATACACGGGGATTGAGTGGACTGATCGGACGTGGAATCCGATGACGGGCTGCACCAAGGTTAGTCCGGGTTGTGCAAATTGCTACGCTGAAAATATTGCCCATCGGTTTTGGGGTGATCGGCAATTTTCCGATGTCGTGTTTCATGAAGATCGCTTGAGTGAGCCATTGCGGTGGAGAAAGCCCGCAAAAATATTTGTTAATTCGATGTCAGATTGGCTACATCCATCCATCACTGATGCGCAAATATTGAAGATGTGGGAGGTTATGCACGAAGCCCATAAGAAGCATGGACATATTTTTCAACTGCTGACGAAGCGGGCCGATCGGCTAGAAACAGTCCTTGGCCCTGATGGGATTGGATGGTATGCCAAGAATGGGAATGTTCCCAACCCTGAGCCTGGGATTTGGCTGGGGGTGACGGTGGAAAATCAAAAAACGGCTAATGAGCGCATTCCGAAGTTACTGCGAGTGCCTTCTCCTGTGAGGTTTTTGAGTTGTGAGCCATTGCTGGAAAAGATTGATTTGGAGGTGTCTGAAGCCTTTGGAATTGGCGATGGAGATTCTATTCAATGGGCGATCGTGGGAGGCGAGTCTGGGGCAAAAGCACGGGAATGCAACCTTGAATGGCTTG
>JBOFTL010000424.1:0-3798 GCA_051652045.1 Microcoleus sp.
CCGATCGCAAAAGTCCCCAAAACTTTCGCTCGCTTGCCGCTTTTGTTTGAAATAAACAAAAATTGGCTCGAAAAATGCTTCAAAATCGTTAACGTGCAGCTTTTGCTCGATAGGTTTTGCCAGTCGCGTTTGATCTGGCGAACCGCCCAACCAAATCTGGTAGGACTCTGGATGGCTGCCGACAAAACCCAATTCTGCCATGTACGGGCGGGCGCATCCGTTGGGGCAACCTGTCATCCGCACGACAAAATGCTCGTTTTCTAAGCCAGCTTTCACCAAAATCGCCCGAATTCGCTCTAAAATACCGGGAATCGCTCGTTCGGATTCAGTAATCGCCAGCCCGCAAGTCGGCATTGCCGGACAAGCCATCGCATACCGCACTAAAGGATCGATCGCACTTTCTGACTGAATGCCGCACCTGTCAAGTATTGCCTGAATCGCCGGCTTTAATTCCGGTGAAATATCGTAAATCAGCAGGTTTTGGTGCGGTGTCGCCAGCATGGGCACGTTGTACTGCTGCACGATTTCCCGCAATGCTGTTTTGAGTTGGAAGGAACCTTCATCTTTAATCCGGCCGTTTTCGATGGAAATGCCGAAAAACAGCTTGCCGTCTCCTTGTTCGTGCCAGCCCAAGAAATCGAAATACTTCCACTCAGGCAGCGGTTTAAACGCTGCTAGCGGCTTGCCAAAATATTCTGCTACTTTGTCTTGGAACCACTCAACACCTTTGTCGTGAATCAGGTACTTGAGTCGCGCGTGCCGCCTGTCGGTGCGATCGCCGCAATCCCTTTGAGTTGCTACAATTGCCTTAACTAAATCGTACACATCTTCTTTGGCAACGTAGCAAATTTCATCGGCAATTCTGGCAAAAGTTTCTTCCTTATTGTGCGTGCGTCCTAAGCCACCACCGGCAAAAACATCAAATCCTTGCAATTCGCCATTGCTGTCAGTAATTACGACCAAACTCAAATCTTGAGAATACAAATCGACCGAATTATCTCCCGGTACGGTAACGGAACATTTGAATTTACGCGGCATATAATGCTCGCCGTAAATCGGTTCTTCATTGTCGTGAAAAATTGTGCCGTTACCGTTGCGCTGTCTGGCCGCTTTTACTTGCGGATCTTCTTCAGCGGAAATAGCTTTTTCCCCATCCAGCCAAATCTCGTAATAAGCACCGGTTTGCGGCGTCAGTAAATCGGCAACATTGTTAGCATATTGCAGCGCGTACTGATATTCCGGGCGATTTTTGTAAGGTGCTGGTGGTGCCATAACATTGCGGTTCAAATCGCCGCAAGCCCCTAATGTTGACCCCATATTTTTAATAATTGAGGAAAACACTTCTTTAAGATTTTTTTTCAGCACGCCGTGGATTTGAAAACCTTGGCGGGTGGTGACGCGAAGCGTGTGGTTGCCGTATGATTCCGATAGCTTGTCTAAGGTGAGGTATAGCTGCGGGGGAACGAAACCGCCGGGATTGCGGGTGCGCAGCATGAATTGATAGTCTTTTTCTTGTCCTTTGACTCGATTGTCGCGGTTGTCTTGTTGGTAGGAACCGTGAAATTTGAGGATTTGAATTCCTTCTTCGGTAAAATGAGTAGTGTCTTGCAGCAATTCAGTTGCTACGGGTTCCCGCAAATAGTTGCTGCGTTCTTTGAGGCCTTCTGCTTTAGAGGGCTTGCGTGCTGCAGGGGCTGAAGTGGATGATGTAATCATTGGAATGTATAGATAGTGCTGGTTATAATTAGATCGAGATCGATCGAATATTTTTTGACAATTTGGCGATCGGACTTTGACGGTTGGCGAATTTGTTCTTGACAAATTTGCGCTAATCTGCTGGTTCGGATCGGTTACAGTCAGTATATAATTTGGTGGCAAACTAAATTAACAACGGTAATCCGATAGGAATTCTGACAGTTCTCAATTTTAGCACGATCGACCCTGGGCTTTGCAATTGTAATTAAGAGTTTATACTTTGCAGGTTTAACGGTACGAAACTTTACATAAATCAATCTCAACCTCTGAAAATATGTCACTGTACGACGAAGATACCTTTGTGGTGTTAGAAACGAACCAGCCGGAGCAGTTTTTGACGGCGGCCGAAATGTTAGAAAAGCTGAAACAAGTTTTGTCTCAAGCAGAGGAAGATTTACCTGCGGACGTGCGAAGATTGGCTTCAACGGACGATCGAGCTCAATATTTGCTGGATACCTATTGCGAATTAGATGTCGGGCCGGGCAAATATTTGCAGTGGTATGCGGTGCGTTTGGAAAAATAAATTATTAGTTGAGAGTTGAGAGTTGTTCGGGAGTTTTGAGTTTTGAGTTTTGAGTTTAAACCACAGTGTTGCCAACCGCATTATTGTCATTGCGAACGAAGTGAAGCAATCGCAAAGTATCTGGTTCTAAACGAAGGATTTATCAAGGGGATGGCTCACCCGGATTTTATGACATAGCAGAGGGTTACTTTCGCACTGGACGTTTGGTCGATCGATCGCACCTAAAGTTTCGATCGCGAAGGTTTACGAATCTGGATTTTGCCACTCTTTCTCAATTCTTTCTAAATCCTTTACCACTTCCAATTGTTGAAAGATTTGATGGGCAGTGTTATAATGTTGTTCGGCAAGTTCTGGATTGTTGCGCTTGCGGTAAAGTCGTGCTAAATCGTAGTTAGTTTCGCCAATAAACCAAGTCATTCCTAATTCTTGCATTTTGGCTAAAGCTTCTTGTAATAGCGATTCTGCTGCATCTAGGTTGCCTCTACCGAGTTCATTTTCTCCCAAACAACCGATCGAAGTTGCTATACCAGAGCGATCGCCCAATTCTATCTCAACTTCCAAAGATTGCCGATACAATCTCTCAGCTTCATCCCAATTGCCGCGATTTCGTTCGATATCTCCCAATAATCCCCAACTATTTGCCATACCAGAGCTATCGCCCAATTCTGTCCTTACTTCCAAAGATTGTCGGTACAACCTCTCAGCTTCATCCCAATTGCCGCGATTTCGCTCGATATCTCCCAATACTCCCCAAATACTTGCCATACCAGAACGATCGCCATATTCGCGATAAATCTCCAAAGATTGCCGATACAATCTCTCTGCGTCATCCCAATTACCGCGATTTCGCTCGATATATCCCAATAGTCCCCAACAAATTGCCATACCATAACGATCGCCCAATTCTATCTCAACTTCCAAAGATTGCCGGTACAATCTCTCAGCTTCATCCCAATTACCGCGATTTCGTTCGATATCTCCCAATACTCCCCAACAAGTTGCCATACCAGAGCGATCGCCATATTCGCTATAAATCTCCAAAGCTTGTCGATAATAATGCTCAGCTTCGGTCAGATTCCATATCTGTTTCTAAATACTCCCTCGCTTTAACCGGATTTCCTTGACTGAGATAAGCAACTCCTAATTGATGTAAAATATTGCTGCAAGCGCTAGGATTTCTTTCAGTTCCAGAATGACTGGGATTGTAATCCATCAACAAAGACTCTAAAAGTTCAATTCGTTCTTGCTTTTCTGGTGTCTTTAAAGTCCTAAAACTCCTTCCCGAATCGAGAGTCCGAGCCACAGCATTATCTCTAGTATCTTGAGTAGTTTTAAATAGAAATACGCCCGACCTCCACGCCCAAAAATCCGGTGCAAACTTCGCCAAACGAGTAATCGCATAGTCCGGCAAAACAAACAGTATCGGATGGGGAACGCTTTTTTTATAAGCATCTCGTACCCAATTAAGGTCTTGTAATACCGGAGGATATTCGCCAAATTTGCCGATCGACTTTTCCAAT
>JBOFTL010000425.1:0-4274 GCA_051652045.1 Microcoleus sp.
AATTAAGAGTAGCTTATCATGATATGTTTGGGCTTTTTGATAAAGTCGATCGCGGTGTTCCGCAGGCATTTCCGAACCGCAAATAATGACGCTGCGGACAGGTTTTGCTGTTAGTTGCGCCGCACAAGTTAAGTAAGTATCAATCAAATGATAGCCATCCTCGCCGCCGCCCGGTGTCACCAAAACTAATTTTTCATGTTCTTTTACTTCCAATTCTTGCCGTCTGGTTTCCCGACTTTTTAACCCCGGTTCTTTGCGCAGATAACCGCAATAGCGCACCTTTTGAGCAACTGCAGGCGGAAATTGATACTCGCGACAAATATCAAATACTTCCGGCATTCCCACTACCAAAATCTGGTCGTAAAACTTCTCGACAGCTTGGTAAAAACCGTGTTCTTGCCACTCACTAATTGTCTTTTCTGGTGCATCCAAAATGTCACGCAGCAGCAGTAACAGTTTAGTTTGCGGCAAATGTTTCTTCAAAAACTTTAGCGTAGTTGCCAACTCATTTTTGATGCCGTAGGGTTTTTTATCGACTAAAATCGCATCGGGTTTAAAATTCATTGCTGCTATCAAAATCAAGTCCGATCGCAGTTTGATTGTTTCACCAATCTCAGCCTGCAAATACTTAACCGCTATTTCCCCAGTTTCTCCCCGATTCAAACAGGGAATTTTGATGTAGTCAAGTCTCGGTGGCAGCCTAAAACTTTGCAGCATCGGCGAACCGGAAACTACTAAAATTGAAAGGTCAGCAATAGAACTCAGTAAATGTTCGCAAATGGTCAGCATTCTGCGGATGTTTCCTAAACCAAATGCGTCGTGGGAATAAACCATCAGTCTCATAGTCAAGTTGCCTCAATTAGGTGTAATTAATTCACGTATCAAACTCAAAGGATCGAGCAGCTTTTTATAGCTTTTAAGTGCATTTGTCTGGCTGAAATCTTTGATGCGAATGCGTTGTCCAAGAAATTAAACACCGAGGCATTTGCCTGATTCAAGCAACTGTAACTGCCAGAGATGTTTCCGATACTGCATCGTTTGGTTTGCGAGTCATTTCTCGCTTGAAAATCGGAAAGCTTCCCGCACCGTAACGACCGATTCCGAGATAATAAAAACCAGCTTTTTCTAGCATTTCTGGGTCGAGGAAATTGCGACCGTCGATAATGATGGGATTTGTCATGCGACGGGCAATTGTACTGTAGTTTAAGTTGCGAAACTCTTGCCAATCTGTCACCAATACTAAGGCATCGCAACCATCGGCGAGTTGTTCGGCATCAGCGGTTAGGGTGACTTGCGACAGGTTGGAATGCGCGATTTCGGAGGAAATAATCGGATCGTAGGCTTTGACTTTAGCACCCAAACGATTGAGTTGCACGATTAAATCTAAAGCTGGTGCATCCCGCATATCGTCGGTGTCTGGTTTGAAGGTTAAACCTAACAAGCCGATGGTTTTACCTTTAAGAATTTTCAGAACTTGCTGGAGTTTTTCCAGGGCAATTAATCTCTGAGATTGATTAGTTTTGACAGCCGCATTCATTAATTGAGCGTCATAACCGTAGTCTTTGGCAGTGTGAATTAAGGCAGAAACATCTTTGGGAAAACAGGAACCTCCCCAACCGATACCGGCTTGTAGAAATTTGTTGCCGATGCGAGAGTCGAGTCCGATTCCTTTGGCTACTTGAGTGACATCGGCACCCACTCGATCGCAGATGTTTGCTACTTCATTAATAAAGCTAATTTTCGTTGCGAGAAATGCATTGGCAGCGTATTTAATCATTTCTGCCGAACTCAAATCGGTAACAACAACGGGAACCGGGGGTAAAGATGGATCGGCAGCAAATTTGCGTTCTATAATAGGAGTGTAGAGTTGTTGCATTAGTGCGATCGCCCGTTCGCTATTGCTGCCTAAAACGATGCGATCGGGATTGAATGTATCGTGAACCGCCGAACCTTCCCGTAAGAATTCCGGGTTACTGACGACATCAAAACCTGCAATTGTCTGCTGGGTTTCGGCAACACCATCGAGCACGATTCTGCGCACCCAATCTCCCGAACCAATGGGAACAGTTGACTTATTTACTATTACTTTGTACCCGCCATTGAGATGATTTCCAATGCCGCGGGCGACAGCTTCAACGTAGCGAGTATCGCTTTCGCCGGTTGGCAATGCAGGAGTACCGACAGCAATGAATAAAATCTCGCCGTGGGCTACACCAGCAGCTAAATCTGTTGTGAATTCTAGCAGCCCGCTTTCCATAGCAGAATGCATGATTTCTGTCAATCCCGGTTCAAAAATCGGAGATTTTCCCGACTGCATCAATGCTACTTTTTCAGCATTATTGTCTGCACAAATTACGTGATGCCCTATTTCTGCTAAACAGGCTCCTGTAACTAGACCAACATATCCTGTACCGATGACACAAACGCGCATAAGGGCAATTCTCCTATGGGGTTAAGTTGAGGACAGCCCCTCGGGCAAGTTGCGATCGCCCTTAAGTGTCCTAAAGTTTTATTGCGGCTCTCTAAACCTAATTTCGCAATTCTTTATTAAATCTTCATGAAGCTTTGATGAGAAAATTCTCATGGAACTCAGGAGATTTACTTAGGAAGAAAAGTATTTCCTCTAAATTCTGCTATACTAAATCCGGATTTACTCCCCTCTTTATTGTCATTGCGAGCGTTCGCGATCGCATTCCCGAAGGATAGCGAAGCATAAGTTCTACGGACAGGCACGCGCCTTCGCAGAGACTCTGGAATTAAGTGGAAGATTTATCAAGGGGATGGATAACCCGGATCTGGTATGATGTCATTCTTTTGCGGCAGAGATTGCCAAACTTCTTCCACCTGGTTTCCCAACATTTAAAGAGAATCATAATGTCTTCTTTCCTGGGTCACAGTCTAGCTGCTCTATGCACGTATTCTGTCGAAAAGCAGCCAATATCGCGCAATAAAATGTATTGGTTGGGATGGCTGATTGCGATCGCATCCGCCCCCGATATTGACCACATCATTCGCGCTTTGCGGTTAACAGTTAACGATCGAGAGATTAGAATTACTCACTCTTTTTTGCTCGACCTTGTGCTGCCATTTAGCACGATTCTCGTGCTGGCGCTTTTCGGTTGCAAAGGACGCGGCCTCATCACTCGCAGTCAACAAGTCATCTTAGCAGGTCTTTCCCATCTCGCTCTCGATCTCCTTACGGGAGTTAATAGTTTACCTTTGCTCTGGCCCTGGAGTACCGAAACGTTCAAACTTTCCTTTTTAGTGAAAGATAGGTATTTATAAACTTTACAAAAACTTCTTAATTAGCTGGGGACGCGCAAGATGATTTTTGCTGTAAATGCGATCGCACGCGCAAGAGTAAATCATGAAAGCTAAACGGCTTGGTAACGCATTCATTAGCGCCAGATTCCAATGCCGAAACCAATTCTTGCCTGTCGGTACGGGCAGTAACGACAATAATCGGCCGCTGTTCTCCTCGGTTCCGCAATTCCCGGAGTACAGTCAGACCGTCGATCGCGGGCAACCCCAAATCCAGCAATAATATGTCAAATTCGCTCTCTGTTGCCATTGATAGAGCTTGCGGGCCATTTTCCGCCACAACAGTAACAAATCCTTGTTTTTTAAAGCCTTTTTCCATAAAAGCAGCGATTTTAACTTCATCTTCCGCAATTAAAATTCGGTACATAATTTTATATCGAGCGACAACCTACCTATAATTTTTCAATTATGGCAAATTCCCATGAATAAATTGTGAAATAATGATGAGAATTTTTTCACGTTCGCAATCGATAACCCATCCCGCGCACTGTTTCAATTAAATCGGAGCCTAATTTCTTCCGCAAATAACCGACATAAACATCCACAATATTGGAACCCGGATCGTAATCGTAACCCCAAACTCGATCTAACAACTGTTCGCGACTCATCACTTGTCCGGGATGGCGAAAGAAAGTTTCTGCGAGGGTAAATTCTCGGGCGGGTAACTCAATAGTGCGATCGTCCACTTTGGCTTTACGAGTCCGCAAATCGAGGGTTATATTGCCAACTTTAAGTAGCATTTCCTGGGAAACACTGCGATCTTCCCTACCTCGCAACCGCGCGCGCAAACGTACCAACAACTCTTCAAAACGGAAAGGTTTAGTCAAATAATCGTCAGCACCGCCTTCAAATCCCGCTACTTTCGTTTGGATATCGTCACGGGCGCTCAAAATAATAATCGGTAATTCTTCTCCCTGTCCGCGCAATTCTTCAAGAATTTGCAATCCATCTTT
>JBOFTL010000426.1:0-3582 GCA_051652045.1 Microcoleus sp.
AAAGATTTGGTTTGGCTGACGGGATGAATGTTTTAGAAGCAGGTAGCGGGCCGGGATTTTTTACTGAAAAACTGTTAGAATTGCTGCCAAATAGTTCGATCGCAGCGGTAGAAATTGATTCGGAATTGCAAGAAACAGCAATTGCATATTTGCAGGAAAAAGGGGGCAATCGAGTAAATTACGTTCGAGCATCAGTTGCAGATACTGGTTTAGATGATAACACTTTTGACTTCGCGATCGCCCGTTTGATATTCGTTCACCTGCCGCAACCCGTAGCAGCAGCTAGAGAAATATTGCGCATCTTGAAACCGGGTGGCAAACTGGTAATTATCGATAGCGATGCAGATTTATTTTGGCTGACAAATCCAGCTTGGGAAGTGCAAATTGTCAGAGATAAATTCAAGCAGGTAATCGCCTCGCGGGGTGGCGATTTATGCGTCGGGCGAAATCTGTGCCGCATTCTTCAAGAAGCTGGATTTGGTAACGTCGATCTAGAAGCGGTTGTCTGTCACAGCGATTTAAGTGGCATTGAAGCCTTTGAACCTTTGCTTGACTCCGGGCCGATTTTACAAATGGTCAAACAAGAGTTAATTTCTGAGTCAGAAGTAGCAAGTTATTTGGCTTCGCGAGAGGAGTTTTTAGCAACAAAAGAGCGATCTATGATGAGTTTTTGGTTGATGGCTTGTGGAGAAAAATATCAATCAACTATTAACTATTAACTTGCAACCGCAGATTGAGGCGAATCAACGCAGATAAACGCAGATAAATTCGATCGACTCTCAACTCTCAACTATCAACTCTCAACTCTCAACTAACTTTTTCTGTAGCGATGATGTGCAAATCTACGTGTTTGAGCGATCGCACTAATTGCTGAGTTAAAGAACCCCGCAGCAGCAATTGCCACCGAGATTTTTGGCTTTCGCCGATGACTATTTGCGTAATGTGATATTGTTTAGCTACACCAGAAATTGCTTGAGCAACATTCTGACTCTGTACCCGCAGAAATTTCCCGTTAAATTCTTCGCAAAGTTTCTGACAAGTTTCAACGTGTAAGCTTTCAGCTTTGGTTAAAAATCGATCGGGATCTTCCACAAACAAGCCATAAAGTGGGGCATTCATATAACTAGAAATCCTCGCACCCCGCCGCAGCAGTTGCAGGGAATTGGGATAAGTCGAAACGCAGACTAAAACTCGTTCGTGAATGTTGCAAAATTGACCTTTGAAACTTTTTGAGTCGTCTTCTACATTATCTGCTACTTCTCGCAGTGCTAATTCTCGCAAAGCAATTAAGTGACGCCGCTGAAAAAAGTTTTCTAAGGATTGTTCTATCTTTTCCGGTGCGTAAATTTTGCCTTCTAACAACCTCTCTTCTAAAGTTTCTGGAGTCACATCAACAACAACTATTTCGTCAGCATCTTCTAGGATGCGATCGGGGACTCTTTCTCGCACGACAACTCCGGTAATTCGCGCTACTAAATCGTTGAGACTTTCTATATGTTGAATGTTGAGAGTTGAAAAAACATCTATTCCAGCATTGAGAATTTCTTCGACATCTTGATACCTTTTTTCTCGCTCCGATCCGGGAACATTTGTATGAGCTAGTTCGTCTATTAATGCTAGTTGAGGGCGACGCCATATGACAGCTTCTGTATCCATTTCTGTCAGTGTTTTTTCGCCTCGCAGCATTTGTTTGCGGGGGATTATTTCCAGCCCTTCGGCTTTAGCCGCTGTTTCTTTTCGCCCGTGAGTTTCTAACAGTCCGATCGCGACATCAATGCCTTCAGATTTAAGCCTGTGTCCTTCTTCCAGCATTCGGAAAGTTTTGCCGACACCGGGGGCCATACCGATAAATATTTTATGTTTTCCTCGACGGGTGCGATCGTTGCGGTGATTCGATCGCGCGTAGATTGCATCTGGGTTGTTGTGAAGTTCGCTAGAGTGAATCATATAGAAGGAAGAAGGAAGAGGGAAGAAGGAAGAAGGAAGAGGGAAGAAGGAAGAAGAAGCAAAGTAATTTACTGATGACTAATTATTTGTAGGTTGGGTTAAGCGAAGCGAAACCCAACTTTGATTCATGCCTTTTGTTGGGTGAAGCGAAGCGGAGGGTTCGTGCGTCAACCAAACCTACAGTTTTTGTTGGGTTTCGTGCCTCAAATTGCAAATTTTGTTGGGTTTTGTGCCTCAACCCACCCTACTGTTTTTGTTGGGTTTCGTGCCTCAACCCAACCTACAATTATTGTTGGGTTTTGTGCCTCAAATTACAATTATTGTTGGGTTTCGTGCCTCAACCCAACCTACAATTATTATTGGGTTTCGTACCTCAACCTACAATTATTGTTGGGTTTCGTGCCTCAACCCAACCTACAATGATTATAAACCATCTAAAGCCAGATTTAGTTTGAGGACGTTAACTCCCGGTTCTCCGAAAATGCCTAGAAATCTGCCATCTGTGTTTTTAGAAACCAATATTTCTACTTGATTCGGATTGACCGATCGCGCGCTGGCAATCCGCTGAATTTGCGCTCTCGCTGATGCTACACTAATGTGCGGATCGAGACTAGAACCGGAAGTGTAGAGTAAATCTGCTGTCGGTGAGATGTTAGCTCGATCGAGTCTATCGAACTCAAATTCTACTCCTTGAAAACCATCTTTTTCATTACCCCGTCTCAGCAAGTCCGGGTTGCTGGGAGCTAAATTGCTAGCACCAGAAACTCCCGTTCTTTGAGTTAGATTATCCGCATTTGTCGGGTTGAAATCTGCGGTTACAAAGCTGCTGTAATTTGTCGTGCTGGGACGGCTCCAAAAATATCTATCCGACGAGAAAGGTTGGCCGATTAAGGAAGAACCGACTACAACTCCTTGCCTGTTAATTAAGCTGCCGTTTGCCTTGGAATTGAAAGCGATTTGACCGATCGCCAGCGTTGCTAATGGGTAAATAATTGCTGTAATTCCCCACAAAACTAAGGTAACGCGAATTGCTCGAAGTATTTCTCTCATAAAAAATGAAGGAAGAAGGAAGAAGGAAGGCACGACACGGATTCGGACACGGATACACGGATGAATTTTCTGCTATTGTCCATTCTTTAGGATTGGAAAGAAGGAAGAAAGAGATTTCCCTGTATTGATGATTTTGGTATTTTGCAGCAAGTCAATAGTTTGTTCCGGTATTGGACTAAAATCTTTCTGGTTGAAAGATGACTGTAAATAGGTAAATCGAAAGGGCGATCGTCACTAAACCTAGCAGGCTTAAACTCCAAACCGCTTTTTTGGTTAAACCTTCACCGGTAGCAGCATAAACTGCTGGTGCAATTATTAAGTTAAAGCACATTACTAGAAATATCTGCACCGGGATAGGGTGCCGCTGTCGCAGCATTTGCGCTAACTCAATTGTTTCTTGAAAATTTCTTGGTAAAACATCATTCAGCAAATTCTTAGGTTGCATAATTCCTCCTATTTTGGGTACTAATTTGTTTTTTTGCGCCTACCTACTTATTTAACAACTATCAACTATCAATCGATCGCGTGGGGGGACGCTGGCACTACAACTCGCTAGCGGGGACGCTCGCACTACAACTATCAATC
>JBOFTL010000427.1:0-8669 GCA_051652045.1 Microcoleus sp.
AGCGTGACGCTCGCACTGTAAATGCAAAACTAAGATGCTCCCCATGAAACGCAATAGGGAAAATTCTATTAGATTCGTGAGAATCAGATCTCCGGAATTTTTTAAATTCCGGAGATCTCATAGAATTGCTATTTTTAGCTAGGGCTTTTGATAATTCGCTGATAATTTTCTATACGATCGCGATCGCATCGCCACTATTGTCACAATTAGTCCGATCGATCCGGTGATTGTAAATAAAAGCGCAATTCCTCTATCTGGTCCCGTTCCAAACCAAGTACCGAGAAGATCCACACCCGATCCTGTTGTCATAAAAGGGATAAAGATCGATTGTGCGACAGGACCGATCGCGAAAGCTGTGAGTGGTGATGCTGCTTGCTCTATGCTTTGGGCAAAACCAAATACTCGACCCTGACGTTCAGAGGGTATTACTTTTTGGATGATTGTTTGCTCGGCAGCTTCGACAACCGGAATCAGGGATAAGTAAATAAATACACCAGTTGCCATCAGTACAAGTGATGCCTGAATCGTAAATAAAGTAGCAATTGTCCACATGACGATATTTGCCAAAAAGAGCGATCGCAGCGGGTTTTTCCCTAAGCCTTTCTTGGCGACAACTAATCCGCCCAAAATCAATCCTAAACTTAAGAAACTCCATAAAACGCCCCATACTTGTACCGAAACCAGTGACAAGCCATACGCATCCATCAGGGATGCAAAAACTCCACCCAAGAAGTTGTTGAAGCAATTGAAAAAAATCAGCGCGAACAGTCCGGGGACGAGATGTATGGCTCGAATCGTTCCGCGAATGTCAATGTGGTTTGTTTGAGTTTCAGTATGGACGATTCCCCGTTCAAAAATCGATATTGTCCCTAGATGGATAATCACTAAAACGGTCAGTCCAATTGATAAAACAAGCATCCAAAATATGCCAAGAAACCCGATTACCAGTCCGCTAAATGTGGAAGCAACGAGGAATGCTACACCATTTACCGTACCAACCAGACCATTTGCCCGATCTCGTTGGGCTTCGGGAACTAAGATTGTCACAACAGTTGAAAGTGCGATCGCGCGTAAATTTCCTGCGATCGAACCTACCTGTGTCAGGATGATGAATACCCAAAGAATGACACTCGAAGGATCGGTAAAAACAGAGGTTGGATTAGAAACAAAAATGACGTAAGCTAGTACGTATAAAAACAGGGAAAAGATGCTAGAAAGCAGCATTGTTGTTTTCTTTTTGTACCGATCGACAACAGACCCCTGGAAAAATCCAGAGATGGCAATTGTTACGAGATATACACCCGCCATGACCGATGTAGCAAGCACTGATTTGGTTTGAAGATACACCCAAAACGTGACCGCAAAATTAACAAATGTATTGGTCAGCGAAGCCACAAGTGAGTTGGCTAAAACTGCATAAAAAAGTCTTGTCATTACGTTCTATCTCGAATGGATCTGATGCAACTTGTTGAGACGGTATAATTTTGATTGGGACTTACGTAAAGAAACCGGGCTTCTTTGCTACCATTGAAACCTCCGATTTATTTAATGTTATTATAACTCACGCAGTATCATCGTAGGGTGCGCAGTGCGCACCTTACTCTTATTGCAAAAAACCGACTTCTGACGACCAGAATGACATCAGACTTGTCTGAGATCGACTATCACTATTAACTAAATAAATATAGCGATCGAATTCTACTTCTTACAAGCATCTATTCTGGGAAAGAAAAATCTCTCTACACCTACAAGTACCCAGGGTGTATCTAAGGTTGCCCTAGTAGGTAAATGTCCTCTAGGCGCTTGCATTCCAAAAGTTAGATCCTGATAGCTAAGATATGTACCATTGACTCGCCAGCCGACTTCATCTCCCCATAGTTCTGAATTTTGTTCTACTTTTGTCCATATTTCTCTTTGAGCAGTGAATCCAAAATGTCCATTACTATAGTTACTCCAAAGTCGATCGATAGTATCTAAATCAAAACAAGGAATTTTTTTAATCTCTTCCCCGTCAAGTCCTCGATCCTGTTTCGCATCAGCGATTTTCAACATTAATCTAGTTGTTTCTTCATTGGCTTCCTTAAAATTTTCTGAAGCCAATAAACTCTCCAAATGTCTGTAATTTACTCGATCTAGTCTTAAAACTCGGAGAATTACCGTAGTAGGAAGTCCAACTACTAACAAAGCCGAAATTATAACTGTTTTTTGAATCAGGCGGCGCACCTTATTGTAAGAATCAATATCCATGAATTTTTACAATATGAAAATGAAACATTTAACTAACACTAGCGCCTTATTGAGCAAATAGGGTGTTGCACGATTTGAGAGAAATGGTATTACTCACAGACTCTATCTTTCGGGTGCGCAGTGCGCACTTTACTGGTATTACCAATTACCAATTACCAATTACCAATTACCAATTACCAATTACCAATTACCCATTACCAATTTTTCTAGATTTTTTGCTCCTTATAAAGCTCCTTAAACTTGCGCTGCTGCTGGTTGTGGTCTACAATTGGGTCGGGATAACCGAGAGTTTTTCTGACTAAAGGCGCAATATTTCCGGTTAGTAAAAGTTTGGTATCTACTCCCCGCAATTCAGGCACCCAGTGCCGGATATATTCGCCTTCAGGGTCGAATTTTTGAGCTTGGCTGGCGGGATTGAAGATGCGCAAAGGTTTCGGGTCCATGCCGCTAGATGCACTCCACTGCCAGCCGCCATTGTTAGCAGAAAGGTCGCCATCTATCAACTTTTGCATGAAATATTTCTCGCCCCACTGCCAGTTAATTATTAAGTCTTTGGTGAGGAAGCTGGCGACAATCATCCGACAGCGATTGTGCATCCAAGCTGTTTGATTTAACTGCCGCATTGCTGCATCGACAATTGGATAGCCTGTTTGCCCTTCGCACCATGCTTGAAACAGTTGTTCGCTGTCATCCCAGGGAAAGTTTTTGAATGTTTCGCGATAGGGGCCGTCTGCTAGTTGGGGGAAGTTATACATCGCGTGTTGGTAAAACTCCCGCCATGCTAATTCTTGTTGCCAAGTGCGGATGTTGGCGCGCATTTCTTCGCTGCGGCAATTGTCCATTAATGTTTGAGTTGCTTGCCAAACAGTGCGGATGCCAATGACACCAAATTTGAGGGCGGCACTGAGTTGGGATGTGCCGCTAATTGCGGGAAAATTGCGTTTTTCTTCGTATTCGTAAATTGCCCGATCGCAAAATTTCTCTAACTTTTCTCGCGCTGCATCTTCCCCAGTTTCTATTATTAATGGATTGTCCCAAACAAATCCCAAACTTTTTGCTGTTGGTAACAGTTGAATTGCGCCCGATCGGTTGGCATTTTCTTGTTCTTCTACCGTCAATCCTGTCAATTTTTCGGGGCTGCTTATCGGCAGCGTCTCCACAGGTTCTGCTTTCGATTTGCCGATCCAATTTTTCCAAAAAGGGGTGTAAACTGTGTAGGGTTGCCCGGTACCGCTGCGAAGTTCGTCGGGTGAATGCAGCAGTTGATCCCAAAAGTTTTCGACTCGAATTCCTGCTTCTTGGAGGGCTTCTGATACGGCTCGATCGCGCTGTTTTGCATAGGGTTCTACATCCCAATTCCAAAATACTGCTTTGGCATTTATAGCTGTTGCTAATTTCGGGATGCCGCGACTCGGTACATCTTGAATTACCAGTAATTGACTGCCCGAATTTTTGTAGGATTCTTGAAGTTTTTGCAAGCAACCGATCGTGTATGTGACCCTAGCTGGTGCTATGTCATCGCGATCGAGAATAGCGCGATCGAGACAAAAGATACCGATTACTTTCTGACTTTGCTGTCGCGCGGCAGCCAAGCCAATATTGTCAGAAATTCGCAAGTCGCGGCGGTGCCAAAATAAGATTAAGTCGGACATTCGATTTTAGATTTTAGATTTTAGATTTTAGAATTGGTAATTGGTAATCGGTAATTGGTAGCTCTCAACTCTCAACTCTCAATCGCGAGCGAGCTCCCGACGCTCGCACTACAACTCTCAACTCTTCTCTCGCTCTTTGTGAAGCTTTTTTTGCTGAGAAAAAACGCGACAATTATTGAGATCGACTATTAACCGATCGTCCCGATCGTTTGCGGACATATTTACCAAGTTGTATTGCACGTTTTCTCCGTAAATGGTTAGGGAAATCTGACACACTTCTAAAAAATTAATTAGCCACTGACATTCGACTGCCGAATTTTCTTGATAATATTGCACTAATCGAGCTAAATAAAGTTCCAAGTTCGTCCGAGAATTAGGCGAAATCAAAACTATTTTTAGCAACAAAGTTCCCAAATTTAAAGGATTGAGATGGCTGAAGAATATTAAAAATAATGCTGAAGGTTCTCCGGTATTTTCTACTGTTAAAGATTTGAGCAGGTGGTTGGAAGTTCTGAAAATCAAACTGCTGTTAATATCTTCTCGGTCATTTTCGCGATTCAATCCTGCTAAAATCCCGCTCAATTTTTGTTTGATTCTGTCCATATAATCGCTACTTTCCGTGCAATAAAATAAATATTTAATCAAACTCTCCTTAAATTGCTTGTAAGTAACATTTTGGCTTTGATTCATAAAAATCTTGGCCAAGCTGGGATAGCTAAAAGAACCCCGGTTGACCAAAATTATTTTGATTAAACGCAGGGTTTCATCTCCTAAAAGTGTCGGGTTGTGATAATTTTTGTTTTTGAAAGCAGCCGATTGCGATCGAGATGTATACATTGCTAGTTCAAACTTGTACTTATCTTTTAGCTGCTGCGACTGAACTTTTGCAGCTTCCCGTTCTTCAAGGCTGCTGTTAGAGTCGAGATATCGGCTGACTAACAAATAAGGTTCGTAGCGAGAAGTCCAGTGATTTTGCAGGTGAGCGTCGTACTTGGATACAAATGATTTGATTTCTTCACAATCCGGGCTGGTGACAAAGTTGTTGAGCCAGGTATTGAGGATTTTGAGAGGATTTCCCGCATCTACTTCGCTGGCGGTTCGCTCGCTGATAATTTTAATCAAGTCTTGAGCGAATTGGTACTGCCTGCGAGAAATCCAGTTATTTAATAAAATATAACAACAGCGTTTGAATAAGTTATTAAACTCTAATCGATCGTCAAAGGAAATTACTGTATATATGGCTTGAACTATTTTAGGATCTACCGGAAGGCTCAGCTCTATAAATAACTTTTTAAATTCTTGCCAAACTAATTGAGGGGCTGAGCGATCGATGTGATGCAGAAAAAATTTGAAAATGATATCTTGAGCTTGGTAAATACTCAGCTCTGAAGTGCTGATTTTAGCTGCCGATCGAACGGCGGACTCAGCAGATAATATGTTGTCAGTCAAAGAAGGCAGAACTTTTGACTCTTGGGTTTCGGCTGGAGAGGAAAAGTCCTGAGATGGCATAGGGTCCTCGCTCAGTTGATTAAAAGACTGTAATAATTATCGCCTTAGTTTGCGACTAATCATACAATGCCAGAATTTAGTTTTTGAAGCCATAGCAGAAGGAAGCAGAAAGCAGGAAGCAAATCGTCTCAGGTAGGGGCAAAGTGTAGCAGAGGAAAGACTCACCTTCACGCGAGATCGCCGTAGGATAATTGCCCCAGAATCGTTCTGCAAGTCCAGCAATTACACATTTTATTGAGGCGCGCTACATATAGTCAACCTCAAAATAGAAAACGGCTTGCAGTGGGGGCTTAAGTCTGCTACATCAGAGCGGCTTAAGTTGACACTACAAATCTTATTTATTGCCTTCGATCGGCGGGAAATGATATTAGGTGCAATCTGTCAAGTATCTGAGGGCATCAAGCGGGGTTGGCTTCGGCCCGTTTTTGTAGCAAGCGGATAATTTCAGCTTTTTCTACAAGTCCGACGAGGACGCCGTTTTCGCGAATGACTGGGATTTCTTGAACTTTATGCTCTTCGAGGAGGGTGACAACTTCGAGGAGAGATAATTCTGGTTTGACTGTAGCGGAAAATTCGATCGGCTTGGCGAGATCTTTAACTAAAACTTGGGGCCAATTTCCGGTAGGAATAGTTTTGATATCGTCGAGGTCGATCGCCCCTACTAATTGTCCCGCATCGTCGGTAACTAAAAAGCGACGCCAGTTGTTTGTTTTGCCGATGACATAATTGTTAGCAAATTCTCTCAGCGAGATGTTTTCTTGGACGATCGGACTTTCAGAAGTTACTGCGTCTGCTGCTGTCAATCCGGCGAGTTGATTTTGAACTGTAGCATACTGTGCAGATTGACCTGCATTTTGCAGCAAGAACCAACCGATAACTAAATTCCAGATATTACCGAAAATTCCTGTAGCAATTGCAATCCAACCGATAATTTGACCGACGCGGCTGGCAAAAACTGTACCTTTGTAAGGGTTGCCGGTAATTTTCCAAACGATTGCTTTGAGGATATTACCTCCATCGAGGGGCAAGCCGGGAATTAGATTGAATAAAGCAAGAACTAAGTTGATGGAAGCTAACAATCCGACGATGGCTGCTGCGGGGCCCGGCAAGGGAGTGAAAATGCCGATCGCGGTTAATAAACCGAAAAGAAATATGCTAACTAGGGGGCCTGCGATGGCAACCCAAAAAGCTTCGGCGGGGGTTTTCGATTCTCTTTCCAAATTAGCCAGTCCGCCAAACAGAAATAGTGAAATTGATTTCACGCCAATTCCCTGTTTGATAGCTACCCAACTGTGTCCTAATTCATGGGCTAAGACGGAAGCAAATAACAGCAACGCTGCGAAAAATCCTAACATCCAAGGTACGATCGGGCCTAGTGCAGGAAACATCAAGGCCAATCGGCCTCCGTACTGCCACGTTACTAAACCCAGAACTAAAAACCAAGAAATGTTGACATAAAAGGGAATTCCAAACAGGTTGCCGACGCGAAATGTACCGTTCATAAATTGGCTACCTCAGATCTTAATAGGTGAGAGTTTTTTCTCTCCGTGTTCTTATCGTAACGAAATGTAACGGGGATGTTAATGTTTTAATTAGGGTATTATCCGGCGGCGGAGGTTCGGTTTGCGGTAAGTAGCAGGCAGGGGGCAGAAGGCAGAGGTAATAACAGCAAGGATTTGGGCGATTTAGAATGTCCTAACTGTCGGGTTCTGAGTTTTAACCGACTCGCAGCCCTGAAACGGGAAATTATTCCCCAGCGAACTTAAGATTTGAGACGATAACTTAATTACCCAGCAGACTTTGGCTATAATAACTTACCCTAACAGTTGTTTTTGGTGCGAATAATTATGCCAGAATCTTTTTTGCTCGGCCGCCTGCTGCTGCAGTTCAACAGCGAAGCTATTGATATTATTACAGATTTATCTGCGGTTGCTTTCACTCCCGACGGGAATTTGTGGCTGGGTTCGGATGAAACAACTTCGATCGAACGTTTGTCGCCTGTTGCGCCTCATATTTTTGGCAAACATCAAAGATTTGCGATCGCGGATTTTCTAGAACTGTCGGGAGCAGGCGAAATCGATATCGAAGGAATTGATTTCAGCAATAATTATCTTTGGCTGGTCGGTTCTCACAGTACGAAACGCAAGAAAGCTAAAGGCAAAGATCCCAAAAAAGACATCGAAAGATTAGCACAAATCGAGACAGATGTCAACCGATATTTGCTGGCGAGAATTCCTATGAAAGACGGGATGTTATGCAAGTCAATTGCTAATCCAGACAATCCCCAAATTCACATGACAGCAGGATGTCTCAAGCGGACAAAAACAGGAAATTTGCTGATAAATGCACTCCAAGAAGACAGCCATCTCGGCTTATATTTATCAGTACCAATTCCCAGTAAAGAAAACGGTTTTGATATTGAAGGGTTGGCGGTGAAGGGCGATCGCATTTTTCTCGGTTTGCGGGGGCCGGTGCTGCGGGGCTGGGCGATAATTTTAGAAATAGAAGTGCAAGAGTCAAAATCGGGAGCTTTAAAACTTAAAGAAATTGGCGAAGCTGGAAAACTTTACAAAAAACATTTTGTGGATTTGAACGGTTTGGGAGTGCGAGAATTGTGTTGGAAGGGGGAAGATTTAATGATTTTAGCAGGGCCGACGATGACTGTATCGGGGGAGATGACGCTGTTTCGGCTGAGGGGCATTTTAGGGCGGGAAGGCGACAGCATTACCGGGCAAAATGGGGGAGAGTTGGAGGTATTGTTTGACTTGCCTTTTAAGGTAGGTGCAGACAATGCTGAGGGATTATCGCTGTTTCCTTATTTGGGAGAGGAGAATGCGCTTTTGGTAGCTTACGATTCGCCGGATGCGAGTAGAATAGTTGAGGGAAACGCCATTTTTGCCGATATTTTTAGATTGGGTTCGTAGTGAGGACTTCAGTCTTCAAAACTCAGGACTAAAGTCCTTACTACAAACAGATCGGGTTCGTAGTGAGGACTTCAGTCCTCAAAACTCAGGACTAAAGTCCTTACTACAAACAGATAAGGTTCGTATCGAATATTTGGCTACTCAATCGGTAATATTAACCTCGCATCCTGCTTGCAGTCGATCGCCAAACTACCGATACAATTAGCGCACGGAAAGAATGCGATCGTCCAAGTGCTTGCTTGCCGTCAAAACTTCCTGCCTCGCCCACTTATCGGCCGCCAAAATATCATCCAAAGTTGGATGCTGGCAGTTATCTTTTTGATGTTTTTCGCACACT
>JBOFTL010000428.1:0-8349 GCA_051652045.1 Microcoleus sp.
TTCTAGTTTGCCAGCAGGACTTGTGGGAACTATTGTTGAAGTGTACGATACGGGAAAGGAATGTCAGTATTTAGTAGAGTTTGCCGATTCTCAAGGTGTTGAATATGCTATGGCTGTCTTGAAAGCAGATGAAATTTTAATTTTGCAGTACGAACTCGCAGTTGCTTAGAAATGAATTAATCCTATTCCTCCTCTAAAATCGATCGGATGCAGTAACGCAGATGGGCGATCGTTTGTCAAGTAGTAAGTCGATCTATTGCGGGTCGGTATTTTGGTTCGGGAATGGGTTTTCCCGCAGCTTTTGCAGCTTCCAGCCATGCTGTTTTAGCAATCTGTACTTCCTGCAAAGCTAATTCTGGGGTTTCCCCAAAAGCGGAACAGTATTTTAAATCGGGAATATCGGCAATATAGCCTTCATCTTCGTTGCTGTAAAAAATATTTATGTGATAATCTTTCATGGTTCATCATCCTCTATTGTGAGAGCGTATTCCTCGATTATCGCTAAGAATTGACGGAATTGATAGGGTGTCACCTCACCTTTCTTATTTTGAATATTAACAATTTCTGGCACTTCAGGATGATTGAATATGTGATGGCTGCCACTGATTCTCGCCAGACTAAAGCCAAAGGCTTCAATCAGTGTCACCATTTCATTAAACTTGAGGCTTGCCATCTTCTTGATAGAGTTCAATCAATGTTTCTAACAATTCTTGTCCGTGTTTTGCCGCTTCCTCGTAACTGTGTCCGTGAGTGCAAGGCTGCATGACATTGGTAAACTCAGGTAAGCTAACAACAAAAAGTCGATCTTCTTCTGACCATTGGATGATGAGACTGTAATGGCTATTCATTTTTCTATCTCCTTCAGCTTCTGCAAAAATGCCAGCTAACAAGGTTTAGAATATTATAGCCGATCGCCCAAACTACAAAAACCTGGTTTCTGAGTCTCGCAGCCGCGCAAAGATGTACAATAGGACGATCGCTCAATTAAAATAAAACATTATACCTTCTGAGCGGCCGATCGCTTAGGTATTTTTATCAAGGAGGAAATCATGCTAGATGAAGCAATTCTCGAACGTCGCTTAGCAATCATCGAGCAAGAAATTGCTAACCTCAAACGCAAATCTGAAAGCAACTCCATTTCTGGCAACTGGCTCGATAAACTTATTGGCTCAATCTCCGATAAATCGGCCTTTATGGAAGCTCTAGAATATGGACGTGCGTTTCGTCAGGCTGACAAACCTAATGATGAAGATTGCGAACAGGCATGAAATATCTGCTTGATACTGACCACATCAGTTTCCTACAACGTGGTTCCGGTTCAGAGTTTAGCCGATTAACTTTTCGGATGACTCAACATCCAATCGCAGATTTTGCTTTATCAGTTGTCAGTTTTCACGAGCAGGTACTTGGCGCTCATAATTTCATAAATCGTGCGCGAACAAATACCGACTTAATTCGCGGATACGCTTTATTGTTAGAAACCCTTCAGGGATTTGCAACTGCTCCTGTTCTACAATACGATGCTGAAGCAATTGCGGTTTTCGATCGATTGCGAGGGCAACGGGTTCGTGTATCCACGATGGATTTGAGAATCGCAGCAATTGCCATGTCTCGCAACTTGGTATTATTAACCCGAAACGTTAGTGACTTCAGTAAAGTTTTAGGTTTAGTGACTGAGGATTGGACAGTATAGAACCCATTTGAGATCTTTTGAAGAAACCAGGTTTTTACCGAATCAGCAGGCTGTAACGAAGTCTTTTCGTAAAAAACCCGGTTTCTGGGCTCCTTGGCTCTTACACGCCCACACAGAGGTACAATAGTCAGATCGCATTCCCTAACTCAAACCGTGATAGAGCGCTACACTCTGCCCGAAATGGGCGACATCTGGACTGAAACCGCCAAACTCAAAAGCTGGCTGCAAGTAGAAATTGCTGTCTGCGAAGCTCAAGCCGAACTCGGCTACATCCCCGCCGCCGCAGTTGAAGAAATTAAAGCTAAGGCGAATTTTGACCCGAAACGTGTCCTCGAAATTGAGGCGGAAGTCCGCCACGATATGATCGCTTTCTTGACAAATGTCAATGAATATGTAGGCGATGCCGGTCGCTACATTCACCTCGGTTTAACCAGTTCCGATGTGCTCGATACTGCTTTGGCCCTGCAATTAGTTGCCAGCGTCAATATCTTGTTGGAACGTGTCGAAGATTTGAGCCAAGCTATTCGCTATCAGGCACAACAACACCGCAATACTGTGATGGTCGGCCGATCGCACGGCATTCACGCGGAACCGATTACTTTTGGTTTTAAACTAGCAGGATGGCTGGCAGAAGTTTGTCGCAACAGAGCTCGATTGGTGAATTTACGATCGTCCATTGCAGTCGGCAAAATCTCCGGTGCTGTCGGCACTTATGCTAATATCGATCCGCGCATTGAAGCCATTGCCTGTCAAAATCTCGGACTCGAACCAGATTGTGCATCGACTCAAGTTATTTCGCGCGATCGACACGCCGAATACGTCCAAACTTTAGCACTTTTAGCAGCTTCTATCGAACGTTTTGCTGTCGAAATTCGCAACCTGCAACGCACCGATGTTCTCGAAGTAGAAGAGTTCTTTTCCAAAGGGCAAAAAGGCTCGTCAGCGATGCCCCACAAACGCAACCCGATTCGATCGGAAAGGTTGACGGGAATGGCAAGAATCGTTCGGGGAAATGCCGTTGCAGCTTTAGAAAATGTTGCGCTGTGGCACGAAAGAGATATTTCTCACAGTTCCGTAGAAAGGATGATTTTGCCAGACAGTTCCACTGTCACCCACTTCATGTTAGTCGAAACCACAGATTTAGTAAAAAACCTGTTGGTTTATCCCGAAAACATGAAACAAAACATGAATCTTTACGGCGGGGTTATTTTCAGCCAGCGGGTGATGTTAGCTTTAGTAGAAAAAGGTATGCTCCGGGAAGAAGCTTATCAAATCGTGCAATCTTGCGCTCATCAAGCTTGGAACAAACCGGGTGGCAATTTCTACAATTTAATTGCCAAAGATGCGATCGTTAACGAGCGCATGACTACTAAAGAAATTGATGATTGTTTCGATCCGCAATACCATTTGAGGCACTTAGATGCAGTGTATCAGCGGTTGGGAATTTGAGGAAATTTAACAATAATAGCAGTCAGCAGGCAACAGGCAACAGGAAGGAAAATATTTCACTTTAATAGTTTCATCATTTCTGTGGCGTCCTCACCGCTGTGACGACTGCTATAAAATAGCCTCCGATCGTTGTATAGATCGGCGATCGGGCAGCTCCATAAAAATTAAAATTTGCAGCTTGAACAATCGTTTTGCAATTTATCAAACCTTTTTTGTGCTGTTTCAACTTCCTGCAAATGTTCTTCCGACCATTGCATCAATGGAATTAAAGCCAGAAGCAAACTTCTCCCAAGCTGCGTTTATCTTGGGAAGCCTGCGCTATAATCGTTCGATTTAGCGCAGGAGGATGTCACATTGATTTCACAAATTGCCCCTTATCCCAATCTCTCAATAAATATCATCTGTGCCGCCATCCTGTTGCTGCAATTGCCCGCTGTCGCGATTCTCCTGTCCCGCTTGATGAAAGGGCCCTCGCGCATCCCGCCCCTGGAACCGGATGTGCCGACTCTCGATTTGTTGGGTACTTGCAGTGTTGTCGTGCCGACTTTGAACGAGGCCGATCGAATTTCGCCTTGTCTGGAGGGATTAACCCGCCAAAGTTACGAACTCCGGGAAGTTTTGGTGGTGGACAGCTATTCGGTTGATGGAACGGCCGATTTAGTGAAAGCTGCGGCACAAAAAGACCCCCGATTTCGCTTAATTAATGACGATCCGCTACCGGCTGGTTGGGTGGGGCGTCCCTGGGCTTTGCATACAGGTTTTTTGAATGCGAGCGATCGCAGCGAGTGGATTTTGGGGATAGATGCTGATACTGTACCGCATCCGGGGGCGATCGCGAGTTTGCTGAAAACAGCTAAGGCTGGAAATTACGATTTAATCTCATTATCGCCGCAATTTATTCTCAAATATGCGGGGGAATTGTGGCTGCAACCGGCTTTGTTAATGACTTTAGTTTATCGCTTCGGGCCGACGGGGACTGGGGGAGATGTGCCGGAATTAGTAATGGCAAACGGTCAGTGTTTTTTGTGCAAGCGCGAAGTTTTGGTGCAATTGGGAGGTTACGAAGCTGCTAGGAATTCTTTTTGCGACGACGTAACTTTAGCCCGGTATGCGGCGCATCAGGGTTTTAAAGTAGGGTTTTTGGACGGGGCGAAAGTATTGCAAGTGCGGATGTATGAAGGGGCGATCGAAACTTGGAATGAATGGGGTCGATCGCTCGATTTGAAAGATGCTGCTTCTCGCGTTCAAATTTGGGGCGATTTGTGGCTGCTGCTGGCGGTTCAAGGTTTACCAGTGCCGATTTTACTGTGTTATTTGCTGTTTGGTTCGCTGCTGCCGGATGGTGTGTTTCCCCATACTTTGCTGTTAGGATTGAATGTATTTTTAGTAGCAGTGCGATCTGCTTTATGTTTGGCGATCGCGCCTTCTTACGATCGAACTCAAGCATCTGGTAAATGGCTGTTTTGGCTGTCACCTTTAGCCGATCCGCTGGCATTTTTGCGAATTCTGATTTCTGCTTTGAATACGCCGACTCAATGGCGAGGCCGTCAATATTGATTGATTCCTACAGGTTGTAGGTTGGGTTGAACGAAGTGAAACCCAACACGTCGTTTCGTCCAACAACAGGTTGTAGGTTGGGTCCAACGAAGTGAAACCCAACACATCGTTTCATCCAACACATCATTTCATCCAACAACAGTTGATGTTGGGTTTCCTGCGTCAACCCAACCTACTTGTATCGCTTTGTAACAACATTTGATGTTAGGTTTTCTTCATCAACCCAACCTATTGTAAAATTAATCCTGCTATCCATCGCATCAAATTTGTGTCATGACAACAGAGTTAATTGAGCGTGAGCGTTCAAATAGTAAATTGTGGCTGGCCGCAATCAAGCCGCCCATGTACAGCGTTGCAGTGATTCCGATTTCCGTCGGAACGGCGGTTGCCTTTGCTGAAAATAACAAAATTAATTTGCCAGTTTTTTTGACATTTTTAATGTCAGCAATTTCGATTATAGCATGGCTGAATCTCAGCAATGATGTATTTGATTCGGAAACAGGTATCGATAAAAACAAAGCACATTCAGTAGTTAATTTAACCGGAAATAAATCTTTGGTTTTTTGGATAGCCAATCTGTTTTTAGCATTAGGAGTTTCGGGAATCTGCGCTATTTCTTGGTGGCAGCAAGATCCGACGGTAATTTTGCTAGTAATTTTGTGCTGCGCGTTGGGCTACAGCTATCAAGGGCCGCCGTTCCGCTTCGGATATCAGGGTTTGGGAGAAATCATCTGCTTTTTTACCTTCGGTCCTCTAGCATTTGCTGCTGCTTTTTACAGTCAAAATCCAACTTGGTCGGTCACAAATTTTGCAGCTTCTGCTATCGTAGGAATCAGTACGAGCATTATCTTATTTTGTTCGCATTTCCATCAAGTTGCCGATGATTTAGCTGCGGGGAAAAAATCGCCGATCGTCCGCATCGGTACAAAAACAGGTGCCGATCTATTGCAGTGGTTTTGCGGTAGCATTTATGCTTTGACAGTGTTATTTTGGGCGATCGGACTTTTTCCGATTTGGACGCTGTTAATTTTTGGCAGTTTACCATTTGCGATCGACCTTTGCAATCACGTTAAAGAAAATCACGATCGGCCGGAAAAAGTCAGCAACTGCAAATTTATTGCTGTCAAGCTGCATTTTTTCAGCGGTTTGCTGCTAGCGGTGGGATTTGTACTCGCGATCGGCTAACCGAAAATTTCGCTAAAATATAACTAAAGTTCGCAGTAAGGACTTCAGTCCTTAAAAGTTCGCAGTAAGGACTTCAGTCCTTAAAAGTTCGTAGTAAGGACTTCAGTCCTTATTTCTAGATCTATGACTGAGATTTTAGTTAATAAAGACTAAAGTCTTTACTGCAAACAATTTGAATCGCAAACAAGGAGAATAAAAATATGAGTACGCCAACAGAAACCGATCAAATCCTAACTTTAGAAGAAATCACCCGTTTGTATCCTCAAGAGTGGGTGTTAATTGCTTACACTGAACTGGATGAGGATCTGAATGTAATTCGGGGCGAAGTTTTAGCACACTCACCCGATCGCGATTTGCTTTACAATAATGCTTTGTCAAGGAAAGGAAAATCGGTAGCAATAGAATATACCGGACCCATACCTGACGACTTAGCAGTCATGTTGTAATAAAAATGTCAGATTATCAGAAAGCATATCGTTTGTTGCGTTACGGGCAAAATTTGCTTGCGGTACAAGCAACTATTGGGAGAAATAACAGTGAGGTTCGCGAGTATCGGGTGCGTTTATTGGTAGATACGGGAGCCAGCTACACAATATTGCCCGTTAAAGTATTAGAAGACTTGGGTTATGATATTGGGAATTCTGTACGCAGGCAACAAATTTTTACAGGTCAAGGAAGAATCAATGTTCCTGTAATTAATGTATCTTGGTTTAATTGCGCGGGTCAATTAATAGAAAATTTTAACGTATGTGTCCACAATATACCGCCAAATTTTGGGATAGATGGTCTTTTAGGTATGGATTTTTTGACTCACTTTAGAGCAATAATTCATGTGAGAAATGCGGAAATTAGATTTGAATAAATAGGTGGAAAATTCTAAATATTAGTAATGAGTTGTTTCAACACAATTTATCGCTTTAATTATGTTTTTGCAGGCAACAAAGAGTTGCCAAAAATTATGTTTTTGCACGGATTTACAGGCGACTGCCAAGATTTTAACAGTGTCATTTCCGAATTATCTAAAAACTATTACTGTCTAGCAGTTGACCTTCCCGGACACGGAAAAACCCGAGTCACTGGCGATAAAAATTGCTACAATATGCCAAATACAGCCAGAGCATTAATTGCATTATTAGATGAGTTAGAAATAGAGAAATGTTATTTACTCGGCTATTCAATGGGCGGGCGATTGGCACTCTACATGACGCTGTATTTTCCTGAAAGATTTGAGAAAGTAGTGCTGGAGTCAGTATCGCCGGGATTGCGGACAGAAAAAGATCGATCGAACCGCCGACAAGCCGATTTTGAATTAGCACAAAAATTGGAAAATAGCAACATCAAAGAATTTTTATTAGAGTGGTACGATCGACCGTTATTTCAATCTTTAAAAAACTCTCCTAAGTTCGATCGACTCCTAGAAAGCCGACTCGAAAACAACCCGATCGAACTTGCAAAATCCCTCGGCAACCTGGGAACCGGCAGCCAGCCCTCTCTCTGGGAAAAACTCACTGAAAATCAAATTTCTATTCTCTTAGTGGCGGGAGAATATGATGATAAATTTAAAAAAATCAATACCGAAATGGCTAACTTATGTCCGGCAGCTACTCTCAAAATAGTACCGAATGCGGGTCATAATATCCATTTTGAAAATGCCGATTTTTTTGCTGCGATCGTGAGAAATTTTTATGGTTAAATGCTAGTAAGGACGCGGCAGTAACGTTTATACAAAATTGCGTGCTGTGCAGATTGCCAAAATATAGATCTAACCAATTTTTCATAATGTCTGCCATCTATCAATTCCAGTTTCATCCTTATCAGAGAAAGTTTAAACGTCCTTTGCAAACAAGTCACGGAATTTGGGAAATACGAGAAGGTATTATTCTGCAACTTACTAGCGAAAATAATCGAATTAGTTGGGGAGAAATTGCTCCTTTGAGTTGGTTTGGTTCCGAAAGTTTGCAGCAAGCTTTAGATTTTTGCAAACAATTGCCTAGCAAAATCTCAGAAGAGACTATTTTTGCGATTTCCCCTGAATTGTCGGCTTGTCAATTCGGTTTTGAATCGGCTATCTCAAACTATAAAAATTCTCCCCCCCTAACCCAAGGGGGGGAGAAGATGGCAGATATCTCAAACTATAAAAATTCACCCACCCCAACCCCCCCTTACCAAGAGGGGGAGATAATTATTGATTCGATCGATCGAGATAATGAATTACAGCGGTATAGCGGTTTATTGCCAGCAGGAGAAACAGCGATACAGGCGATGCAAATGCTTTGGCAAAAAGGGCATCGGACGTTTAAATGGAAAATTGGAGTTGCTCAAATTGAGGCAGAATTAAAGATGTTCGATCGACTGCTTCAAGCAATGCACGAAATTGGCGATCGAGAGCTATTGTTGTTGCGATTGGATGCTAATTGCGGTCTTAATTACCATCAAGCTACAACCTGGTTGGAAGCGTGCGATCG
>JBOFTL010000429.1:0-8265 GCA_051652045.1 Microcoleus sp.
AGATTTAAATTAGGTGAGTCGGTTTATGATAGTCAGCCCCAAACAGCAAGCTGCTCAGGTCAAGGCGGAAGCTACTCCAACGGTAGACAACAAAGCTGCAGACACCCAGATGGCAGATGCCAAAGTTGCGGATGCCAAAGTTGCAGATGCCAAAATCCCACAAAAGCAGTCTCCCAAGAAACCCGCGCGCAAGTCGAAGCGGTGGGCGATCGGGTTAGTTGCAGCCGGGTTGCTAGCTGTACCGACCGCCATATATTTAGTAAACACTAAATCGCAGCCGAAAGCAGATGCGATCGCCGCCCTCACAGTGCCGGTGGAAGCGCAAAACCTCACCGTGCGGATCACCGCCAGCGGTGCGGTGCAGCCCGTACAGCGGGTGAACCTCAGCCCCAAAGGTGCGGGAAGGATCGCAGAACTATTTGTCGAACAGGGCGATAAAGTCCAAGCAGGACAAATTATTGCCCGCATGGAAAGTCGCGACGCGGAAGCCCAACTCGCTCAAGCCAAAGCCCGCGAAGCGAGTGCGAGAGCGAAACTTGCCAAAGTTGAAGCCGGAAACCGCACCGAAGATATTGAAGCGGCCCGAGCTCGTTTGGATCAAGCCCAAGCCAGTTTGGCTCAACTTCAAGCTGGCAGTCGCAGTGAAGAAGTTGATGCAGCTAGAGCCCGCTTGCAGCAAACTCAAGCCAACTTGCAGAAACTGCGGGCGGGAAGTCGCAGCGAAGAAGTCAGCCAAGCGCGAGCTCGTTTAGCCCAAGCTCAAACTCGTTTAAAAGATGCCCAAAATGAAAATGGCACTTTGAAACAAGAAATTGCTCAAGCGCAATCTCAAATTGAGTCGAGTAAAGCTCAAGCCGAACTCACAGCTAAGCAGGCGGAACGCAACCGAATTTTAGTGCGAGAAGGTGCAGTTGCTCAAGACAAACTTGATGAATTAATCGCGCAAAATCGGACTGCCCAAGCTAAAGTTATTGAAGCTCAAAAACGACTGCAGCAACTGCAACAAAATCGGCAATCGCAAATCCAACAATTGCAAGCTGCTGTTGAAGTCGAACGCCAAGCATTGAATCAGTTGCAAAACGGCACGCGATCGGAAGAAATTACCCGAGGCGAAGCCGAAGTGGCTGAAGCCAAAAGCAAATTAGAGCAAGTACAAAACGGCAGCCGCCCGGAAGAAATAGCCAAAGCTGAAGCCGCAGTTGCTGAAGCTAAAAGCCAATTAGCCGAACAAGAAAACGGTTCTCGCCCGGAAGACATCGCTCAAGCTAGAGCTGAATTAACTGAAGCTCAAGCTCAAGTTCGCTTGCAAGAAGTGCAGTTAGAAGATGCGAAAGTTCGCGCTCCTTTTGCCGGAATTATTACCCAAAGATACGCGATTCAAGGAGCTTTTGTAACTCCAGCAACTTCGGCATCCGACGCTACTTCAGCAACTTCAACTTCGATCGTCGCTCTTGCAAGGGATGTGGAAGTTTTAGCTAAAGTTCCGGAGGCTGATATCAGCCAAATTAAACCGGGTCAAGTTGTGGAAATCGTCGCTGATGCTTATCCCGATAAAGTGTTTAAAGGCAAGGTTAAATTAATCGCGCCGGAAGCTGTGAAAGAGCGCGATGTAACGCTGTTTCAAGTGCGAGTAGCGATCGACACTGGCAAAGATGCTTTGCAGTCGGGAATGAATGTGGATTTGAGATTTGTCGGTGAAAAACTCAGCAATGCTTTGGTAGTTCCCACGGTGGCAATTGTGACTAATAAAGGTCAAACAGGCATTTTAGTTCCCGATGAAAAACAGCAGCCCACATTTAAGCCTGTAACTATTGGCTCGACTATCGGCAACAAAATTCAGATTTTGGAGGGTGCAAAAGCGGGCGATCGAGTATTTACTGAGCTTCCTCAAGGTAAAAAACTCGAGGATATTTTCAAAAATCAGAAATAGTTGAGAGTTGATAGTTGATAGCTGACAGTTTAGGAATTGGCAAGTGGCAGTCACTAGTAGGGTGCGCAGTGCGCACCTTACAGGATTCCTAATTAACAATGAAACATTGCAACCTCCCACTTCACAAACAGGAAATCTTAACTAGAAAAAATTCAAATTGTTAATCCAAAATCAATCTCAAATCCAAAATTTCACAATCCTTCAATCTCAAAATTCCTCAATCTAAAATCCAAAATCTAAAATCTAAAATCGATTCATGGATATTCTGGAAAGTGTCAAAATGGCCGTCACAACCTTGACGGCAAATAAACTCCGCAGCAGCTTGACGATGTTAGGAATTGTCATCGGCAATGCTTCTGTAATTGCAATGATCGGTATCGGTGAAGGAGCTCAAACTTTCATCGAAGGACAAGTTAACTCTTTGGGTTCCAACTTATTATTTATCATTCCCGGAAGTCCTGAAGCGCAAACTCGCCCGGTGTATCCTCCCCAGACTTTAGTGTTAGAAGATGCAGAAGCGATCGCATCTCAAGTTCCTTCCGTTCAAGAAGTTTCACCAACTCTCAATGACAGTCAAATAGTTACCTATCGCAACAAAAATGTTTCATCTTCGATCGTCGGAACAAATCCAGAGTTTCTGACGGTGAGAAGTTTTGATGTAGCCCAAGGTCGATTTTTAAGCAAATTAGATTTAGAAAAACAAGAAAATGTGGTTGCTTTAGGATCGGAAGTCGCCGAACAATTGTTTGGTAATACACCGCCGATCGGTCAATACATCCGGATCAAAAACTCCACCTTTCAAGTAGTTGGGGTCATGCAGGCCAAAGGTTCTAGTTTTGGTGACAATCAAGATTTGAACGTTTATTTGCCACTGACAACAATGGCAAATCGGATCGTCGGCCGATCGTCTCCCTACGGTACAAAAGTCACATTTATTTCGGTTTCCATCAAGGATGAAACTATGATGCAAGCCGCCCAGTTTCAGATAGAAAACCTGCTGAGATTGCGCCACAAAATCACGAAGGAAGATGATTTTACGGTTCGCAACCAACAAGATTTGATGAATACTTTGGGCAGCATTACTTCTGGTTTGACCCTGATGTTAGCCTTTGTAGCGGCAATTTCTTTGTTTGTCGGCGGCATCGGAATTATGAATATCATGCTGGTTTCTGTTACCGAACGCACCAAGGAAATCGGGCTCAGAAAAGCGATCGGAGCTTCTCCGCAAGATATCCTCATTCAGTTTATGATAGAATCTGTAATTCTGTCGGCAGCGGGTGGGGCGATCGGCACTGGATTCGGAATTGCTGGCGTACTGTTAGTAGCTGCTTTAACTCCTTTAGAAGCTAGCGTTTCTTTAGTGGCGATCGGTCTTGCAGTAGGGGTTTCCGGCAGTATCGGTTTATTTTTCGGTGTCGTTCCTGCAAAACAAGCTGCTAAATTAGATCCGATCGTGGCACTCAGAAGTGCTTAATTAGTTGAGAGTGGTAGTGCGAGCGTCCCCGCTCGCGATCGATTGATAGTTGATAGTTAAAGTTAATTTCTTCTGTAATATAAATGCAAGTTGCGGTCAACCTACCTTGACCGATCGATTGCTCGCGATCGTGCGAAGCAAGATGTGCAGTGAGATTATATTTGGTTATTTAATAGTTGATATTGGCACTGGTGATGCACGCGGTCGCCCCCGATCGACAACTTTTTCATTAGTGGCATTCTATCTGGCAAAATAATCTGAATTCCTGTATATTTAAACATAAAAGCATCGAATTTGCATCACGATTGTCAATTGCTCGACGATTGACTCTCAACTATCAACTATCAACTATCAATCGATCGCGAGCGGGGACGCTCGCACTACAACTCTCAACTACCAACTATCAAATCATGAATTTTATTGAAAGCTTTAAAATGGCCGGCAACACCCTGTTAGCGAACAAAATTCGCAGCAGTTTAACTGCGATCGGCATGATAGTCGGTAATGCTTCAGTAATTGCGATGATTGGAGTTGGTGAAGGCGCGCAAAAATATGTAGGCGAACAAGTTCAAGCCCTCGGTACAAATATATTAATAGTCAGACCCGGACTTCCCAATGCGAGGCGGAATACGATCGCCAATTCCCCTCAAACGTTGGTATTAGAAGATGCCAGGGCGATCGCAAGTCAAGTTCCCTCGGTTCAAGGTGTTTCAGCAGAACTTAACAGTTCCGAAATCGTTCGCTACAGCAACAAAAATGTTTCGGCTTTAATTTTTGGTACAATTCCCGAATTTTTAGCAGTCCGCAGTTTTGATATGGCAAAAGGGCGGTTTTTGAACGAACTAGATATCAAGCAAAACAGCCAAGTTGTAGTTCTCGGATCGGAATTAGCAGCAAAAATTTTTGGCAATACAAATCCTTTGGGCGAACAGGTGCGGATTAAAAATGTCAGCATGAAAGTAATCGGAGTCTTGGCACCAAAAGGCACATCTTTCGGCACTAATTTCGATAACTCCGCCGCCGTACCGATTTCGACAATGGCCAACCGGATTGTCGGCCGCAAATCTCCCTACGGTTTGGCCGTTACTTCGATATTTATTTCAATTCAAAATGAATCGCAAATGGATGCGGCTCAATTTCAGGTAGAAAACTTGTTGAGATTGCGGCACAAAATTACTGGCGAAGATGACTTTACCGTTAGAAATCAGAAAGATTTAATGGCAAGAATGGGCGCGATTTCCGGGGCTTTGACTATTATGTTAACTGCTGTTGCCAGTATTTCTTTATTAGTAGGCGGTATCGGGATTATGAATATTATGCTGGTTTCCGTCAGCGAACGCACTCAGGAAATCGGGCTCAGAAAGGCGATCGGGGCTTCCCAACAAGATATCTTGTTTCAATTTATTATCGAGGCCGTAATTTTATCTGCTGCTGGAGGAATTGTCGGGACTTGCTTCGGCGTCGGTGGAATCTTGCTTGTAGGCAATTTTACTCCCCTGCAAGCTGGAATTTCCCCAGTAGCGATCGCCCTTGCTGTCAGCGTCTCCGGTGGCGTCGGCCTTTTCTTCGGCGTCATTCCCGCCCGCCAAGCTTCCCGACTCGATCCGATCGCGGCTTTGAGAAGTGCTTAACAAAAAAATTTGCTTGCTTACTTGCACAATTTCACCATTTTGTGTATCTAAAAAATAACTTTATCTAAACATTAAAAAAATCTATTTGATTTTAAAGATTGAACAAAGTCATTGTAACTGACAGCTATTTGCGATCGGTGTATTTGTACTTAGCGTGCGGCGAAAAGCTTTATAAAAATCAGTGAGATAGTAAAGATTTAATAAAGTTGCAGTTGTTAGTGCGCGTGTTGGCTCCAAAGCTCAATAAGATTAAATCTTAAGAGCCAACAAACCAAAGCATCTACACACAATCTAGTGAAAGATCCGGATGAACCTCCCCGATTACTGAAAAATTGTAAAGGGTGAAGTATTAGCAAATTTAGCTAAAAGGGGTGTTCAATCCAGATTTTGGTTCGACTTTTGCAAGCTAATCAAACTATAAAATAAAGAAGCATGGCATCTATCACAGAAACTCCTGCATTTGACTATCTCGAAGGAACCCCCGAACCAGACAGACTAAATGGCTTGGATGACAACGATATAATTTACGCCAACAGTGGGGATGACTTTCTCGAAGGAGATCGGGGTGAAGATAAAATCTGCGGCGATCGAGGGAACGATACGATTTTCGGTGGTACAGACGATGACGTGATGTGGGGAGGCAAAGGTGCAGACCTTCTTGCCGGCAACTCCGGCAACGATCTAATTTATGGTTGTATAGGTAGCGATACCATTACCGGTGGCGAAGGTAGCGACGTTTTTGCGATCGCTAAAGGCTATGGCGGTCCAACAGTAGCTACTGCCGATCGCATCAACGATTTCGGCAACGGGAATGACAAAATTCGGTTGTTAGATGGTCTAACGTTTGAAGACTTAAATATCGAACAAGGTACTGGTGTTAATAGCAACAGCACCATAATTCAAGACAAACTCACCGGGGAATACTTAGCAGTATTACCGGGAGTAAACAGCAGTACCCTCAACCGATCCAACTTCACAACTCACTTATCGGCCAACCCCGTCGTCGAGTGGAACGGAGTTCTGCTGAATGCAGTGCGGACAGCGAGCACGGCGCCTCCTTTGGCATCCCGAAATATGGCAATGGTACACGCGGCAATTTATGACTCGGTTAATTCGATCGGTAAAAAATACAGCCCTTACCGGGTCGATATCGATGCACCGGGTGCATCACCGGAAGCCGCTGTAGCAGCAGCAGCCTACCGCGTCTTAGTCACTCTCTATCCAGCACAAACACTCACTTTCAACGAAGTATACAATTCGTCGATCGCTAAAATTCCTGACGGCAAAGCCAAAGAAGACGGCATCGCCCTCGGACGGCAGGTTGCCGATCGAATTATCGCTTGGCGGAGTACAGACGGTGCCAGCAAAGTCGTGCAGTACACTCCCTCAACCGAAGCCGGCCGCTGGGTACCGACTCCCCCCGCTTTGGCCCCAGGACTCGCACCGCAGTGGCCCGATGTTACTCCCTTTGCGATGACCAGCGGTTCTCAGTTCCGCCCGTCGGGTCCGCCCGCCCTCAACAGTACCCAGTACGCCGAGGAATTTAACTATGCTAAAGAAATTGGCAAAATCGACAGTCTCACGCGCACGCCAGACCAAACCGCGATCGCCAAATTCTGGGCCAACGGGGCAGGTACTTTTACACCTCCAGGCCACTGGAACCAAATCGCTGAAGAAGCATCGATCCTGACGGGTCAATCCTTAGAAGATAGCGCCCGGTTGTTCGCCCTGCTGAATATTTCCCTCGCTGATGCAGCGAGTAGCTGCTGGGATACCAAGTACCAATACAATTTATGGCGGCCGGTAACAGCCATCCGCCAAGCTGACAGAGACAACAATCCCAACACCACGGCCGACGCCCAGTGGACGCCCCTGCTGACAACTCCGCCATTTCCGGAGTACACGTCGGGTCACAGTACCTTTAGCGGTGCGGCAGAATCAGTGATGAATTCTGTGTTCGGTTCTGACTACGGTTTTGGCGATCGGGGCGATCGAACTGTCAACAATTTGCGCACCTATGAAAACTTTGCTGAAGCTGCTGATGAATCGGGTATCAGTCGCATTTATGGCGGCATTCACTTCATGAGTGCTAACGTCAACGGTTTGAAGGCGGGGCGACAAATAGGTAACTATGTTGTCCAAAATTTCTTGGTTTAGTTAGCGATTTTCCGATCGCAAAAGAAACCGGGTTTTTTACGCTCATCAGCCGCAAAAACCCGGTTTCTGGATTCGGATTCGTAAGTCTTGTAGCAGTCGAAAGAAACCGGGTTTTTACCGAATTTACGGGCTGCGTTGCAGTAAAAAGTTGCTATAATATTAAGTTAGTAGGGTACCAGTTAGATTTTTAAAATCACATAAAATTATGACTGAGTTAACAACCGATATTTATACAAGTGATATTTATACAGAAGCCGATCGCGCTGCTGCAAAACCCGTCATTGTCGGACTCGAAAACGTAACCAAGGTATACGGGATTGGCGATTTAGAAGTTCGCGCCCTCAACGGTGTCAGTTTGACTGTGAGTCAAGGCGAATATTGCTCGATTATGGGTGCCTCCGGATCGGGGAAATCTACTGCAATGAATATTATCGGCTGTCTCGATCGACCTTCTACCGGTCGTTACTATTTAGACGGTGTAGATGTCGCTCAAATGCCGGAAGCAGAATTGGCGGGAATTCGCAATTTAAAACTGGGGTTTGTCTTCCAGCAATTTCACTTGCTATCTCAGTTAACTGCTTTAGAAAATGTGATGTTACCGATGGTTTATGCCGGGGTTCCCGCAGCAGAAAGACGGGAACGGGCGGTAAATGCTTTAACGCGGGTAGGTTTGGAAAGTAGGTTGCAAAACAGACCGAATCAACTGTCTGGAGGACAGCAACAGCGGGTAGCAATTGCTAGGGCGATCGTCAACCGTCCGGTACTGTTACTTGCTGATGAACCTACAGGTGCGTTGGATACTAAAACAACGCAGGAAGTAATGGATATTTTTACGGAACTCAACGACAGCGGCATGACCGTAGTTATGGTAACGCACGAACCGGAAGTAGCGCGCCAAACTCGCCGGATAGTTTGGTTCCGCGACGGTCAAGTCGTACATGACAACCTCAAACCTGAAGAACTTTCACACGCAACATTTTAGATTGTAGAATGCAGAGAAGTAGCTCGTAAAACTATTTGTTGCATAAGCTCTAAATAAATGCAATTCCAAGTTTAATAATTCCGAGCAAATC
>JBOFTL010000430.1:0-11614 GCA_051652045.1 Microcoleus sp.
AATCGAGCCGAAGTCCTCAGTTAGTTCGATCGAATTTAGCTAAGATATTGCACTCAGAATCAGAAACCGGGTTTTTGGCAATGACTCTGCATCAAAGCGCATATTTTTCGTCAAAAACCCGGTTTCTTGCACGATAAGATTGAAAGGCGTGCGAGATGTCAAATTCAACAGACTTTAATAAATCTTAGTGCGATCGAACCTCAAAAGCTAAAAAACTTCCTTACTTTTAGGTGAGGAATTTTTTTGCGGGCAATGATGTCTATCAGGAAAACACTAAATATCGATCGAAAAATGCTAGAACACGACGTAATCATCGTTGGTGGCGGTTTAGCAGGTTGTCGCGCTGCAGTAGAAATTGCCCGCACTAACCCCAGTTTAAAAGTAGCAGTCGCCGCCAAAACTCACCCGATTCGATCGCACTCCGTTGCAGCCCAAGGCGGTATGGCATCCAGCTTGCAAAACGTCGATCCTGAAGATAGTTGGCAAGCCCACGCCTTCGACACAGTAAAAGGTTCCGACTATTTAGCAGATCAAGATGCAGTAGAAATTCTCACCCGCGAAGCACCTGGGGTGGTAATAGATTTGGAACACATGGGCGTATTATTTTCTCGCCTCCCCGACGGCAGAATTGCCCAACGCGCTTTTGGCGGACATTCCCACCGCCGCACCTGCTACGCTGCTGACAAAACAGGCCACGCCATCCTGCACGAATTGGTCAGCAATCTGCGCCGCTATGGAGTGCATATCTATCAAGAATGGTACGTCATGCGCCTGATTTTGGAAGCAGGTCAAGCCAAGGGCGTAGTTATGTACCGCTTGGTAGATGGCGAAATTGCCGTAGTGCGCGCTAAGGCGGTGATGTTTGCTACTGGAGGTTACGGCAGGGTTTACAATACCACATCGAACGATTTTGCCTCGACGGGAGACGGTTTGGCAATGACTGCTTTAGCTGGATTGCCGCTGGAAGATATGGAATTCGTGCAGTTTCATCCGACTGGTTTGTATCCCGTGGGAGTGTTGATTTCGGAAGCTGTACGGGGCGAGGGGGCTTATTTAATTAATTCCGAAGGGGAACGTTTCATGGCGAATTATGCCCCCTCGCGAATGGAATTAGCGCCTAGGGATATTACATCTCGATCGATTTCTTTAGAAATTCGGGCAGGGCGGGGAATTAATACTGATGGTAGTGCTGGAGGTCCCTTTGTCTATCTGGATTTGCGGCACATGGGACGCGAAAAAATCATGAGCAAAATTCCTTTTGCCTGGGAAGAAGCGCATCGTTTGCTAGGCATTGATTCCGTAGAACGGCCGATGCCGGTACGCCCGACAGTGCACTATTCAATGGGGGGAATTCCAACTAATACCAGCGGGCAAGTTCGCAGCAGTGCTGACGGTTTGGTTGAGGGTTTCTTCGCTGCCGGTGAAGCAGCTTGCGTGTCAGTTCACGGCGCTAATCGTTTGGGCAGCAATTCGCTTTTAGAATGCGTAGTTTACGGCAAAGTTACAGGTGCAACTATAGCACAATACGTGCAAAACCGCAAGTTGCCTGCAGTCAACGAACAGCTTTATATCGCAGAAGCGCGAGAGCAAATTCAAGCACTTTTAGACCGCCCCGGAAAATACCGAATCGATCGAGTGCGGCAAAAATTCCAAGATACGATGACCGAGTATTGTGGTGTGTTTCGCAATGCCGAATTAATGCAAACCGGATTGCAGAAATTGGAGGAATTGCAGCAAGAATATCAAGAAGTTTACTTGGATGACAAAGGTAAATCTTGGAATACGGAAATTGTCGAAGCTTTGGAATTGCGCAGTTTGATAATTGTGGGGAAAATGATTTTAACTTCTGCTTTGAACCGTCAGGAAAGTCGGGGAGCTCATTCGCGGGAAGATTTTTCCGATCGCGATGATGTTAATTTCTTGAAGCATACGCTGGCCTATTATTCGCCTGCGGGAATCGATTTGGATTATATGCCGGTGGCAATTACGATGTTTGAACCGCAGGAACGCAAATATTAATCGAACTTGCGTTCAAAAACTGTTCGTAGTGAGGACTTTAGTCCTCAGAAATAAGGACTGAAGTCCTTACTACGAACCAGATCTTCCTCAAAAACTGTTCGTAGTGAGGACTTGAGTCCTCAAAGATAAGGACTGAAGTCCTTACTACGAACTAGATATTTAATTTGAGGTTCGGAGAAGATAAAAAATTAACCGAACGCGGCACCAGCGGAAATCCACACTCAACAATCGAGATTTTCATCCTGTTTTTCATTAACTGCCGCGCTAAATTAGATGTAGCAAACCTCAATACGGAAAAAAGCTATGGGATATTTGATGGCTGCGATCGTCCTCGGAATGTTAGTTTGGGCAGGTATCGAAATCGTACAAACTATCCGCAATTGGGAATCAAACCCCTCAGCAAGTACCAGAAAAATTCAAAATGAAACCCTTGCAGAGGTTAATTGCGGTCAATTTGGCGGCGATGCCCTGGAGGGAGGTCGCGAAGCAATCGCCCAAACTATCGGTAACACTCACTGTGCGGCAGCCGCTGCTGCTTGCGAAGCTTCGGGTGCAGCGATCGGTAGTTCCCTTGAAAGTTTATCGCACTTGTTACATCATTAATTCCGACGCGCGTGAAATCGATCGCCATCAAATTAGTTTGTAGTGAGGACTGAAGTCCTCAGAATATTCAGAATATACGGACTGAAGTCCGTACTGCGAACTTTTTTTTATCGCGGTCGATCGACCGGACGTGATATCATAAATCGAATTTGTTGGTAGCAGGGATTTTCGTCCGGACGCTAGGCCGATCGAACTGAAAGTCCTTACTACCAACTTTTAATGTTTTTTGAAGTGAAATGATATTAATCGATCGAGAATCAAAGACTAAATTGAAATCAGCGATGCTGGAAGCTGAAACATCGGCTCAATTAGCTGCGATTATTATTGATTACACTCATGAGGAAATGATGGAAGTTTTTCACGAGTTAAAATTGGTAGAGCAGGTCAGAATTAAGGAGATTTGGCACTCTTTAAATAGTTGATAGTTGATAGTTGATATTGCGATCTGTCGATCGACTGCATTAAGATTCGTTCGTAGTACGGACTTCAGTCCGTAAAATGTTGTGGATTTACAATAGTTTTCATCTAGGTGAGGTACATAGATATCATCGGTAGGGACACGGCAGTGCCGTGTCCTCGGGAGAATTATGCGATAAGCAGACTTACTTCATTCTGCGTGCAATCTGCTGTAAATCCACACTACTAATACCAAATCCGGGTTAGCCATCCCCTTTGTAAATCCTTCGTTTAGAGCCAGAGACTCTGCGATTGCTTCGCTGCGCTCGCAATGACAATAACAGGGGTCTTAAACTCGGATTTGGTATAACTACATCTCAACTAGCGATTCGAGACACAATTCGCGAAAACGATCGCCCCGTTGCTCAAAGTTTTGGAATTGATCGAAGCTGGCGCAAGCAGGTGAAAGTAATACTACTTTAGCATTATTTTGTTTGCCTAATTCTGCCGCCCTCGGAATTGCGTTTTCCATTGTTTCGACTATTTCCCAAGCATTGTAATTAGCTTGTTCCAGTCGATCGGCAAAAATTCCCGCCGCATCTCCGATGAGCAAAACAGCAACAGCTTTGGCTTTAATTGTATCGATCCAAGCGCGATCGTCCCCTTCTTTTGCCTCGCCTCCCGCAATTAAAATTGCCGGGTAACTGACAGAAGCCAATCCGACTTGAGCGGCATCGTAATTAGTCGCTTTACTGTCGTTAATAAAGTCGATTCCTTGCCAAGTTCGGATGTGTTCGAGGCGGTGCGCAACTCCGGGGAAATTAGCAATTGCACGGGCGATCGCGCCCTTATCTATCCCCGCCAAACGAGCCGCTGCTACCGCCATTAACAAATTTTGTAAATTGTGTTCTCCCACCATCCGCAAAGAGTCAGCAGGCAGAATTTTCTCGCCTTTTGCTATTACCCAACCGTCCTCAATATAGGCTCCCAAAGCTCGATCGCCCAACAGTTCTTCCGGGCCTTTAACGCTCGTCCAACACGCATTATGCCAAATGTCAAGTCCTTGCTGCCGCAAATAAGGATCGTCACCATTGATTACTTGAAATTGAGAATTTTTTAGCAAATGTGCTTTGATATTGTAATAATTTTCTAATGTTTTGTGGCGGCTGAGGTGATCCGGAGTAAAAGTCGTCCACACGCCAATTTGCGGCGCTACAGAAGGCGAGGATTCTATCTGATAGCTGCTGATTTCTGCGATTACCCAATCCGGCTGTTTTTGGGCTAAAGCTAATTCGCAAGCTGCATAGCCGATGTTGCCGCAAGCAGGGGCGTACATTCCCGCTTCAGCAAAAATTGCAGCGATTAAAGCAGTAGTAGTAGTTTTACCGTTTGTGCCAGTAATTGCTACCCAAGGAGATTTGAGGTAACGCCACGCGAGCTCCATTTCTCCGATGGTTTCAATGCCTAATTTTCTAGCCTCCACCAATCCTGGAATATCCCAGGGAACGCCCGGACTTACTACTATTAATTGTAGCGATGCGGTGGGCGCAAAAGTTTGACCTAATTCAACTTTAATTCCTTCGCTAGCGAGTTCCTGTTGCTGTTGTAGTAAGCTGGGGGAAGTTGAACGATCTCCTAGCGTTACTTCCCATCCTTCACGTTGTAGCAGTCGGGCGGCGGCAATTCCCGATTTTCCCAGTCCTATGATATGAGCGATTGGCATATGTGATGCGATCGAATTTCCCTGGTTTTGCAATCTTATTTTAACCTTTTGGCAGGCCCCAAATGCAATCTAAAATCTAAAATATTCTCAAATCTCAAATTTTTCTTGTTCATTCTTGTCTGATTGCGCTAACCAAGATTCCTAAAATTTTATTTATATCTTTAATATAATACTCGCTGAGGTCGATCGAAATTACTCGATTCTCTAACTTCAAAAATTGCCAAATTGTGCCGATCGTAACAACACCGTAAATTTTTTTAATTCCATTTCCCTGCTGTTCGTTAAATAACTCGGCTGCTACCATTTCTGCAATACATTGCGCCAACCCGGATTTTAAGTTTTCATTCTTCGTTTCTACCAGCGCGACCGCCGGAGCGCGAACAAATAATTGTTCTTTTGATAAACTAATGATAAAGTCACAAAACCCATTTAAGCCTTGTTGAGAATCTACGGTAAAGTCTACTCCTGAAAACAAGCTAATTTCACCATTAAATTTGCGCCTAATTTCTAACAAAATTGGACTAATAATCATTTCCGATCGCGCTTTTTCCGTATTAATTGCCACTGCGAGATCGATATTTTCGGTGAGAATTGTTGTTAGTAAATCGCTGCTATCTGCTTCCGGCACGCTAGCAAACATTCCCGAAGCTTCATCTACCGTCAATCCAAACCGTTGAATTACTTCACTTAATTTAAAATCGCTGTAAGCCATTTGTATCACCTCCCAATAATCATAATAAGCTGGCTTTTGATGGGAAATTTCTCGCTGTCAGTCGCTTATTTGAGTGACAAAATTGTCAATCGTAAATCCCCAATAAATTGTTTACCTTCACCTATCTTCCAGGAAGAACAGACATTGAGAAACCTGGTTTATTTGTAAGTTTTTTGTTGAGAATCTGAGATTTTTCAAAGAAACCCGGTTTCTGCTTGTAAGTCATAACCTATTGATTAGCAAATATGGAACGCGATCGCAAATCTACAATCGCAAATCTAAAATCTAAACTCGAACAATTGCCCCAAAATCAGCCAGTACCCGCGCGTGATTCCGCAACAAACCGAGTAAATTCAATCGATTTTGCTTGATTTCCGGGTCTGAATCCATCACCAAAACGCTTTCCGGCCCGTCAAAAAAGTTGCTGACAGTCGGAGCGATTTCAGTTAAACTAGCTACTAATTGCTGGTAATTGCGAGTTTTTTTGGATAGCTGAGTTTGCGGTAATAACTGCACTACAGCATCATAAAAAGCTTGTTCCGACGACTTTTGAAATAAGTCCGATCGCACGACTGTTTTCGGATCTAATTCGATTTTATCCAAATCACCTTGAGCGGCCAAACGTGTAGAACGATTCACTGTTTCATAGATTAAATCTAAAGTGCGATCGGTGCGAATTTGTTGCAGGAAAATCGCTCTTTCCAGCGCATCTAACAAATCTTTCAATGCCCGTTCGGTATATTCTGGATCGTTTTCTCCCAAAACTGCATTGACTAAATCGTAATCTACGTTCTTTTCTTCTTGCAGCAATGTCCGAATTCTTTGCAGGAAAAACTCAGATAACTGAGGCAGCAATTCCGCAGATGTTTGCGGGCGATTTGCTGTAAATTCCGCTACAGTGTTTGCCAGTAAATCGTGCAAATTAATTGGCAACTGAGCCGACCAAATAATGTTAATTATTGCATTGGCCGCACGCCGCAAGGCAAAGGGATCTGAGGAACCAGTCGGCAACATTCCCAAGCCGAAGATACTGACTAAAGTATCTAATTTGTCGGCGATGCCGGCAATTTGACCTGTGAGTGTTTGGGGTAAATTGTCTCCCGCACCTCGGGGCAAATAATGCTCGAAAATTGCAGTGGCTACAGCCTCTGGTTCGCCGCTGGCTAAGGCGTATTTCTGTCCCATAATGCCTTGCAGTTCGGGAAATTCGTAAACCATTTGAGTTACGAGGTCGGCTTTGCACAGCAAGGCTGCTCTTTCTATATAAGCCCGCTCTTGGGCTGTTACTTGCAGTCGCTCTGCAATGAAAGAAGCAATTTTGCAGGTGCGATCGACCTTGGATCGAACTGTTCCCAAATCTTCTTGAAAAGTAACTGTTTCTAACTTAGGCAAATAATCTTCTAAATCTTTTGCCAAATCGGCTTTGTAGAAAAACTGACCGTCTGCCAACCTCGCTCGAACTACCCGCTCGTTACCTGCTGCAATAATCTCCGATTTTGCCGGATCTCCATTAGAGATTGTAATGAAATAGGGCAACAGTTCGGGAAAATCAGGATTTTTGAGAATCGGGAAATAGCGCTGGTTGCTAACAATAATTGTCGTAATTACTTCCGGCGGCAAAATCAAAAATTCGCTATCAAATTTGCCAACAACTGCCGTCGGCCATTCTACCAAGTCAGTAACTTCTGTTAGCAAATCCTCATCGATATCGGCGTGTCCGCCTTGTTTTACCGCTGCTGCTTCTACCTGGGCTTTAATTTGAATTTGGCGCTGTTGGCGATCGACCTCCACAAAAGCGTCGCGCAGTTTCTCTACATAAGCCTCAGCGTGGGGAATTGAAACAGGTTCCGGGTGTAAAACGCGGTGTCCTGTGGAAATGCGATCGCTCTTGACCGTATCTAAATTATTTGCCAAGGTAATCGGCAGCACGGCATCATCTAACAGCGCGACGATCGATCGAATCGGCCGGGGAAATTTCAAATCCCCATCAGCCCACCGCATGAATCTTTTACCTTCTAACTTGTTAATCCATTGAGGCACTAATTCTGCTAAAATATCTGCTGTCTGCCTGCCCGCAATCTGTTTGAGGACAAACACAAAATCTCCTTTATCGGTAGCGCGAATTGTCAAAGCTGCAATGTCTGCGCCCTGCTTTTTGGCAAAACCTATTGCTGCTGGAGTCGGCTTACCATCTTTAAAAGCGGAACTTGCAGGAGGTCCTTTGACCTCTTCTTCTCGATCTGCTTGCTTGAGAGGCAGTCCTTTTACCAAGACTGCCAAACGGCGCGGAGTAGCATATACCTCGATCGACTCATTTGTCAAAGATTGTTCGGCAAGAGTTGCAGGTACGAGGCGCTGCCACTGGGCGGCACTGTCGCAAACAAAAGAGGCGGGCAATTCTTCCGTACCGATTTCTAATAAAAAACTAGGCATACAAAATTAGGTGTTTTTGTCAATAGGTCATTAATCCGCCAGTTCGAGCGTTCCACAACTTGTCGATCGGCGATCGAAAAAACTTGCAATGGCGATCGGGCAATCGCGCGAGTCCGATTAGATCCGAAAAAAACTCAAAAGAACAGCATACCACGTGACATCCTCCCACGCTTTCTTATCAGGTAAGCGCGGGCTTCCAGTTCTCACAAACTGGCATTCCTGGTTTTTCTTCCGCCCTTACGAGAGGAAGGTTTCGCCTCTGACCTAGCTTGGCTTTCGCCAAACCCCGGCAGACCGACTGCAACAGGCTCTTTCGATTCGCCAGAGTCCCTGGCTACTAATTGTTCCAGACCGCGCAATAGAATTACTTCGGCTGCCGCGCGGTCGCGATGCGTCTACTATACTATTATCAGCAACTCCAGTCAGTGAGCGGATTGGGACAAATATGTATCAAGCGTACAAATTCAGGATCTACCCCAATACTGAGCAAGAGATAGCCCTAGCCAAGAGCTTTGGCTGTTGTCGCTGGTTTTGGAACTACAGTCTGAATTTGTGTCAAGAGACTTATCAAGCGACGGGAAAAGGGCTAAGCAGAAAAGTGATTCAGGGGCTATTACCCGGACTCAAAAAAGAATACCCTTGGCTAACCGATGCTTACTCTCAGTGCTTGCAGGTTGTCGCCTTAAATTTATCAAGAGCTTATCAAAACTTCTTTGAGAAACGGGCGAAAATCCCTAAATTCAAGTCAAAACAAGGGAGACAATCGATCGGTTATCCGGCTGGTGTCAAGTTTGAAGGATCTTATCTGAAGTTGCCGGGAAAAGTTGGCTTAGTTTACTGCATTCGTCATCGCGATTTTGCAGGAGCAATTAAAACTGTTACTATCTCCAAAAACACCGACGGAAAATATTATGCTTCGGTCTTAGTTGACGATGGAGTAGAGCGGCCGAAATCAACAACAGATGGCAAAGCAATCGGTATCGATCTAGGATTGACTCATTTTTGCATCACATCTGAGGGTAAAAAATACAATAATCCCAAACATTTAGCTAAGCATGAGAGCAACTTAAAGCGCAAACAAAAAAAGCTGGCTCGGAAAAAGAAAGGAAGCAAGAGCCGTCATCAAGCCAGACTAACGGTGGCGAAAGTTCATTCAAAAATGGCAAGATGTCGTGAAGATTTTCTGCACAAACTATCCCGTAAGGTAGTCAACGACAACCAAGTAATTGCGGTAGAAAATCTCAATATCAAAGGCATGGTACGCAATCATAATTTAGCCAAAGCTATTAGCGATTGTGGGTGGGGTATGTTCTGCACGATGCTCAAATACAAGGCTCAGAATGAGGGGAAAACTTATCTTGAAGTCGATCGATGGTTCCCGAGTTCTAAAACTTGTAGCGCGTGCCTAAATCGAGTAAGCAGCTTGCCTCTCGATGTGAGAAACTGGACTTGCGAACATTGTCAAGCCAACCACGATCGCGATATAAATGCATCAATAAATATTAGAAATGAAGCCTTACGGATTTTGTCGTTAGGAACTAGCGATCCTGCTAATCGAGGGGATGTAAGACGGCTAGAGGGTAAGATTTCTTGTCTTTTAGACGCAATTCCCGATGAAGTTAGAAGCCCCAACTATATTGCTGGCAATTAGTTGGGGTAGTTCACAGATATTCTCGGCAGCTCGTCGCTGACCGCGCCCGATCCGGGATGGGGTTTCAACCCTTCGTTAACACTACGCCCCTTTTTCTGATGACTTTGGCTCAAAAACTGGCACAAGATTGGAAGTCGCGACTCGAACAAGATTGCCCAAACGAGAGTTCTAGCACTCGCGAGAGTGTTGTCCGCTGGCTGTTGGGAGACAAGCCAGAAAGATTGGATAGTTTCAATCCTACTCAACTCGCGATCGCCTCTAGCGCGATCGACTTTCAGTATCGAATTTTGATTTCTCGGTATCTGGGAGTACCGCCAGAAAAAGCTTACCGCAACTTGATCGTACGGCTGGGCGGTTTGGTGATGCTGCGACAAAAAATCCAAGCTTGGGTGTCCCTCAGTCGCGACAGACAGCGTACTGCGGTGGAGGTACTTCAGGAGGTGATTCAGGAAATGCTGAATTCCGATCGCTACCTGCAGCAGCAAGTTGCCTGGATTGCTGAATGCACTGATTCCAAGCGCTTGCGCAATGCTTTATTGCTGGCGAGTGCGGAAGAATACTGCTTGAGGCCGATTCGCAATCAGCCGCTGCTGGTGTACCGTTTCGTCAACTACCTGCGGCGCGCCCAGCGGGGTGGCCTGACGCAAGTTCCTGCAGGAGATTGGGTGCGGCTGGTGTCGGAACAAGTTGTCCCTGACGACAACGACGAACCGCTCAGCTTGCTCGACGAACGGGCCCTATCTCAATTTCAAGAAAATCAAGTCTGGGAGGAACAGCAGGCTCAGCGGCAAAAGGTACAGGAAGAATTTCAGAATTACTTAGCTGCGGAAGTCGATCCGCTAGCAGCCCAGTGGCTGCAGCTTTACTTGCAAGGGCGATCGCAAGAAGTAATTGCCGAAACTTTGAAGGTGCCAGTCAAACAAATTTACCGCTTGCGGGAAAAAGTCAGCTACCACGCGATCCGCGTGTTCGCTGTCAAACAGGCACCGGAATTAGTCGCTAGCTGGCTGGAAATTTCGCTCAACGAACACAATTTGGGCTTGACTCCCACCCAGTGGCAGCAATATTGGGACAATCTGACCCCCGTGCAGCGACAGTTGCTAGAATCGCTTAAAGCAGGGAAAAGCATCGAGGCGATCGCGGCCGAACTGAAACTTAAAACCAATCAAGCCATCGGTGAATGGAGCAAACTGTATCTAGCAGCTCAATCCCTGCGCAACGAGTAGCCTGTAAAAAGTTGCAGGCAATTTGGTAATAGTTAATTAGCGGTAGCATTTTTCATAACAATTGTTACAAATTAATTCTCGAACTGCACCCTGAAGCTGTAAGTATTTCTCCGGAAACGACTCGATCGCCCGCAATCTTAGCTCGATCGAGCCTGCTGTCGATCGCGAGTGCTGAACTCTTTAGGCTAAGCTATGATTAGCGCGATCGACTTGTCGGGATTTTGCGACTGTTTCTAAATTAATTATTAAACTTCATCTATTTTGTCAAACAGCGAGACTGTTGTCTGAACAGTAAGGTGGAGAAAGTCTGACTCTGACTGATGCTGGAAAATCCTTTGCAGCAGTTGCGCGTAAATTATCATTTCGGTGTATCTGCAATACTGGCTGATTCGTGGCAAAATCCTGTAATTGCCACCTGCAGAAGCAAACTCAAAGCTAGATCGTCCGTCGAGAACGCGCAAAACACAATCAGGTTGTCAATATTTTGGCAGAATTGAAGCAGGCAAGATCGAAATCAAGCAAATAATTGAAACGCTTTCTATTTGAGAAAAGCATTTAATTGTCAAATTTCTGCCTCCATCAGGAAATGACAGCGTTTAGTTGAATCAATAAGGTTGGTGCGTCAAACAAAAGTGCGATCGAACGCACTTGTCCCTATGACTAATGAGCGGCCGATGACATACACAATCACAGAACCAAAGGCTAAAATGGACTCCGATCGAATATTCCAACTGATCGATACAGTTGTGCCTTTTGAAGCCTGCCTTTACTATCAAGTTTTACCTTTATCTCTAGAAGGTAATATGTTTAAATTGGGCGTAGTTGATGCGCAAGATGATTCGGCACTCGAC
>JBOFTL010000431.1:0-10635 GCA_051652045.1 Microcoleus sp.
ACTACGTTCTAGACGAAGAATGGCTGTTTGAGGCAAGTGCAGAAACCTACGGTCCCTTACTGCAAGTCTTTGAAGGACTCAAGCGCGACGGCGTAGACTTCAAAATTACCATGAGCATGACGCCGCCGTTGGTGGCAATGCTGCGCGACCCGCTGCTGCAAGACCGCTTCGAGGACCACTTGGGCAAACTCGAAGAATTGGCAGAACTCGAAATCGAACACGCCTCAGACGGGCACATCCGCTATTTGGCAGAACATTACGCCTCTCACTTCAATCAAGTCCGCCAAGTTTGGGAAAAGTACGATCGAGATTTAGTTAAAGCATTCAAGCAATTTCAAGATACCAACAACCTGGAAATTATCACCTGCGGTGCTACCCACGGCTACTTACCGCTGATGAAAATGTACCCAGAAGCAGTTTGGGCGCAAATTCAAGTAGCTTGTGACAACTATGAAGCAAATTTCGGCCGCCGTCCCAAAGGCATTTGGCTGCCGGAATGCGCCTACTATGAAGGTTTGGAACGGATGTTGGCTGATGCAGGCCTCCGCTATTTCCTTACAGACGGCCACGGCATTCTTTACGCCCGCCCGCGTCCCCGCTACGGCAGCTACGCACCGATTTTCACCGAATGCGGGGTAGCAGCATTCGGGCGGGATCACGAATCATCGCAGCAAGTTTGGTCTTCGGAAGTGGGGTATCCGGGGGCAGCGGAATACCGGGAATTTTACAAAGATTTGGGTTGGGAAGCAGATTACGATTACATCAAGCCCTACATCATGCCCAACGGCCAGCGGAAAAATACCGGGATTAAGTACCACAAAATCACCGGTCGGGGATTGGGTTTGGGGGACAAACAGCTATACGATCCTTACTGGGCGAGGGAAAAGGCCGCCGAACACGCTGCCAATTTTGCTTTCAATCGCGAACGTCAAGTCGAACACCTCCACGGGATCATGCAACGCCCGCCGATTATCGTTTCGCCTTACGATGCGGAACTGTTCGGCCACTGGTGGTATGAAGGGCCTTGGTTCTTAGATTATTTATTCCGCAAGAGTTGGTACGACCAAAATACCTACGACATGACGCATTTGGCCGATTATTTGCGGGGAAATCCGACTCAGCAAGTTTGTCGGCCGTCGCAGTCGAGTTGGGGTTATCGCGGTTTCCACGAGTATTGGTTGAACGATACGAATGCTTGGATTTACCCGCACTTGCACAAAGCTGCGGAACGGATGATTGAATTGGGCAGGCGGGAACCTGCGGATGAGTTGCAGTGGCGGGCTTTGAATCAAGCGGCACGGGAATTGTTGCTGGCTCAATCTTCTGACTGGGCGTTTATCATGCGTACGGGAACGATGGTTCCCTATGCGGTGCGGCGGACTCGATCGCACTTAATGCGCTTCCACAAACTGTACGATGAATTGAATCAGGAAAAAGTCGATTCGGGTTGGTTGGAGAAGGTTGAGGAGATTGATAATATCTTCCCTGAAATTAACTATCGCGTGTATCGATCGCTTTAAGTTAAGAGCGAGCGATCGTTAGTCCGGGAATCCAGCAGTTTGATAGTCCGACAGTCCGGCAGGGGTTTAAACCCCTGCCTCATAGCTAAAGTCGTCTGAAGACGACTGTTGTTTGCAGTTATGACTATATTTAGTAATGGGTAATTGGTAATTGTTCGATCGAGAGTTTTTTTACCGCAGAGAGCGCAGAGGACGCAGAGAGAAAGAAGAGAGAATTAGATTAAGTTGAATTAACTCTTTCATGGCAGTCATTTGTCTTTCCGATCTACTTTCTATATTATAGCCAGATATGGGAAACGAGTTCTAATTTCCCCGTCTTTGCCCCTACAGCTTTAATTTCTCATCCGGTATCCGACGCCGTGTACGGTTTCAATTAAATTCATACAGCCCGCCGATTCGAGTTTGCGCCGCAGCAAGCGTACTTGCGCGGCTACTACATTGCTGAATGTCTCTGCATTTGCTTCCCATAGTTGATTCCGAATTTGCTCAGTTGTGACAATTTGGTTCGGATGTTTCATCAAATATTCTAACAATTGAAATTCTTTATTAGTGAGAAAAATATTCTGATTTTTGTCAGTGCGATCGCGCATAAACACCGTGCGACTGCCGCAGTCTAAAATTAGATTTCCTACTCGTAACTGTTGCGGTATAATTTGGGGCGATCGTCTCTGCAAAGCCCGCAATCTTGCTAATAATTCCGCCATACCGAAAGGTTTGACTAAATAATCGTCAGCCCCGGCATCCAATCCTGTAACTTTATCTTCCATCCTATCTTTTGCTGTCAGCATCAAAACTGGCAAAGTGCTATTTTTGGCGCGCAATTTTTGCAGGAGTTCCAATCCTGAAAAACCCGGTAGCAGCCAGTCAAAAATAGCTAATGTATATTCCATCCACTGACTGTCTAAGTATTCCCAAGCTTCACTGCCATCCTGGGCCCAATCGACTGTATATTTTTCTTGTTTGAGGGTGCGATCGATCGCTTTTCCTAAATCAGGTTCGTCTTCTACTAGCAATACTCTCATAATTGGGTAATTGGTAATTGGTAATTGGTAATTGATAATTGGTAATTGATAATTGATAATTGGTAATTGGTAGTTGGTGTAATTGGTAATTGGTAATTTATAGGCCGATCGCCTAATCTTATGGTTGATATTACTATTAGTAGTTTTGGAAATCATGTGAGGACTGAAGTCCTCACTAAGAACCTTAAGATGAATCTGAGGATTTATCGCAATCTTACTGAGAATTCGTATTCATATCCCCGAAAATTTGAATCTAATTGAAAAGTGTAATTTCCGGTAACAGGCACTTTTCCCTCCCACTCAGTTTTAGTACCTTGCGTATTCGGATCTCCTGCCAAAAGTTTGCCATCAGGAGTAAAAATTGACGGAAAAACTTGCTTCCGATTCTTAACAGTCATCCTTTGACCTTTGGTAGCACGAATTAAATAAGAATGACTCCCACCGCCGATAATTCTACCTTTGACAATTGCTTCATCTCCACCAGGCAAGAAATTAATCTGCTGTTTGACAGTAGCACAACTGCTTTCAGTGCGATTTTTCGCAATCCATCCCGGAACCGGATCGGTAATTCTCAGCCAACCGTCTCGTTCTTCAGCAATTGAAACAAACGTATCATTTTTGAGTTTTCCTACTACATTGCTGTCACTTACTTGCGGTTTCGATCGCACGTTTAGCGGTGGATTCGGATCGCTAACAACAGCCTGCGTTATTTTGCAGCCCGAATTGGGCGGCGTGACGATTACAGGCCCAGCTTTTTGCTGCGATACTCCTGCAACTTGCGAAGAAGATTGAATTGCTGAGTTTTTTGCTGTTTGGGATGCCGATTTCCTGGATTCACTCCCGCGATTGTCGGGCGTTGAAAGTTCCGGTTTTCGAGATGCGGAATTGTTCGCCGGCGTTATTGTGCTTTGGTTTTCGTCAGATACTGGAGATTCGGCAACGGGAGGTTGCGATTGTTTCATTCTACCCGCTTGTATGGTGGCTGCTGCCACTCCCACCGCTGTTGCCAGCCCGATTAAGCTGACTGTGATGATTTGACTTGAATTAAATGACATAATAACCCCCTCTGTATTTATACTAATAATTTTTGTTTCGAGTTGGCTCGATCGCCCGTTAATTTATAGTGTAAATACTTAAAATGGGTCGGTAGATCGGGATTTTTGATAAAACTTCATATATGCAATTGCCACAATAATTTAACAAAAGGAAAAATTGGATCGAGATTGGATCGATTCTTTGCGTTATTCAAAACTTGTGGTAATCTTGCTCTGGGTCATAGGCGCGCAAATCTGGCAAGGAAAGCGTTCAGCGCGAGGTACGGAAGATGTCAAAATTAATTCCTCTAGGATCGCAGCCGGGCGATCGATTGTTGGAAGAGGTAAAACAGGAAGTTAAAGCAGGCCCGCAGTCTTTGCACGCTGCTGTATTGGCTAACCTCGCCCGAGACGCGGCACCTGCTGCGGCAGATCGCAGTTGGGGCTTAGAAGTCAAGGTGGGCAACCGTCCCAGCTTTCAGCTTCCTCCCAAGGCTAGCATGGTGAAGGTGTTCGATCGCGCGGGGGGCAAATTGGTGATTTTGGGCGCGGCGGGCGCCGGTAAAACTACTACGCTACTAGAATTGGCTTTAGTGTTAGTTTCGCGCGCTGAAAAAGATGCTGATTTGCCCGTGCCGGTGCTGTTGGAACTCGGTAGTTGGCAAGCGGAATCTGGCGCGTTTGCCGATTGGTTAATCGCTCAACTTCGTCTCAAATATAACATCTCCCCGGCTGTTGGTAAAAAATGGCTTTCAGAACAAAAGTTGCTGCCTTTACTCGACGGTTTGGATGAAGTAGAAGCCCACCATCAAGATAGCTGCATTCAAGCACTCAATGAGTTTATAGATAGTGAATTTAAACCAAAGCATTTAGTTGTTTGCAGCAGTTTTGAAGATTACAAAAATTGCCAAAGTCGGTTGAAATTGCAAGCAGCAGTTTTGCTGAAACCCCTGACAGAAACTAAAATAAAAGAATATTTATTAGAAGCTAGAAGTCGCGAACTGTGGCAAAGCATTGAAAACGAACCCGATCTATTAAAATTAGCAAAAACTCCGCTATTTTTGACAATGATGGCTCTGGCTTACGAGGAAATTTTAATTGAATCTTGGAAGCGTTTGACTTCAGAATCCGAACAGCGCAAGTATTTATTAACTGCTTACATCCGCCGCCAAATGACAGCCCAAATCAGTCAGAATCCCCGAGGTAAGGAATTGCGGCCGGAACAAATGCGGCAGTGGCTGGGGTGGCTGGCTAGAAAAATGGAACAGCAAAAAATTCAGGAATTATCGATCGATAAAATGTCCGTTAAGTGGCTGGAAACAGGAGAACAGCAGCGGATGTATTACTTTGGAGTCAAGCTGTTGGGCGGCTTAATTTGGGTGATTTTGGGGGCGATCGCTACTGTAGTTAGCGGTTCGATTTGGGGATTGATGGCAGGGGCTGCGATTGCGATAATTAGCGCTTTGTTGCCGCCAATTCCCGCGATCGCCAAGTTTGTCATGCGCCTAGTTTTATGGTCTAACGGCTGCATTCCTTGGGATTATCAAAGTTTTCTCGATGTTGCCGTCGGACGGTTGTTGCTGCAAAAAGCGGGCGATCGACGCTATCGATTCATTCATGATTTATTGCAAAAACATTTTGCTGAAATCGGCAATTAATTAGTTGAGAGTTGAGAGTTGATAGTTGTAGTGCGAGCGTCCCCGCTCGCGATCGGTTTACCAATTACCAATTACCAATTACCAATTACCGGGTATAACTCATTTAACTAAAAAAGGCTATAATATTGGTATGGGGGATGAGTTGAGCAATCTCAGGACATTTGTTGACCAATAATTAATCAAATCGATCGTGCTAGAACTTCACTGCCACACCACTTACTCTGACGGCACTCTCACTCCTGCCGAACTCGCAGCAGCCGCCGCTGCATCGGGAGTTCGCGCTTTGGCAATCACCGATCACGATACTACTTCCGGCTGGGAGGAAGCCTTTGCAGCAGCCGATTTGTACGGTATAGAAATCGTTCCCGGAATCGAACTCAGTACGGTACATAACGGTCGATCGCTCCATATTTTAGGCTTTTATCCAGATGGTGACAAATTGCGAATTCCTTTGAACGATCGCCTGGAAGGAAGATTGCGCCGATCGCAACAAATGGTAGCAAAACTAACAGCAATGGGATACCAGATCGAACTGCCAAAAACATCTCCGGGAATGGCACCGGGAAGGCCTCACATTGCAACCGCACTGGTAAAAGCAGGTCATGCAAAATCATCTCGCGAAGCATTCGATCGCTGGCTGGGAGATGACGGCCCGGCTTACGTGCATTACGAAAAATTCTCGATCGCGGAAGGCATCGATTTACTTAAAAGTTGCGGCGCAGTACCAGTCTGGGCTCACCCTTATTTATTTCGAGGCGGCGCAGTCGAAGATGTCTTAAAAGAATTAGTTGATGCGGGTTTAATGGGAGTGGAAGTTTACCATCCCAGTCAAACACCAAATCAAACGCAAAACTTGAAAAATTTGTGCATTCACTACGGCTTACTAACCACTGGAGGCAGTGACTATCACGGCCCGGAAGTTGATGGGAAAAAGACGGAGAGTACGCAGCTAAATATGTTGCATTTACCGCTTGAATTGCTCGAACCGATTAAAGTGGCTGCTGCAAATTTGAAATAGTTAGATCGGTTGATAGTTGATAGTTGATAGTTAGGTATGGGAATCTTCATTATTCTAGGAGTCACGAGAGGTGAGAAACCGGGTTTCTTTGTAAATTTTTCGTCTACCGTCTGAGATTTTTCAAAGAAACCCGGTTTCTGTGCATAAGTTCTAATCATAATAGATCGGGCTTTTCCGCCTCCTCGATCGATTCAATATTATTTAAAAAACGATCGATAAATTCTCCATAAGCTTCTTTCATCGGCAATTCATCATCTACCTTAATTCGCCGTCTTTTGGTAACAACAGTTGTTTTCTCAATGGGATTGTAGCCTGCTTTTTCGTAAGTTTCCCAGTACAAACCCGTTCCCCGCCGCTGCCATGCGGGTAAATCGTTAAAATTAATTCCGTGTTGAAATAGCAATTCATTTTTGAATGCTACCGATTTGCCTTCCAGTGTAGAAGTTGCTTTGCCAACACTATCACCAGCTTTGCGCAACGTCCAATAACACCAACCATTCAAAGCGCACCGCGTAGCATCTGATTGACGCCAATTAAAATAATCTACAACCTGAGATTTATTTGCACCGATCCAAATGCGGCTGTCAAACTGCACGATTGTTTGCGCTGCGTGAGTGAGTGTAGCACTGGCGATGCTAGCAGAAATTGAAACAATTTTTTCCCAACTGCGATCGAACAAATCCCAATTTGGAGGCAGCAGAATCGAAATTTCATCGCTTTCTGTATAAGCGTAAATTCCTTGCAATTCTTCTAATAGTGCTGTGGCAGTTTGTACCATGAAGTTATGAAATTGCAAATCGAAGGGCTTTTCAAATCGAGATTCTGTGAAGCGAGAAAAACTGCGACCATCTACACGAATCACCGTCCAAGCCCCCGGTAACACGCGCAATTCGTGGAAATATTCGAGCGATCGCATTTTTTTTTCAAACTTATCACTATCCATATTTTGTACGCTCTCTTTATTTTGCTTGTAGGGCTATTTTATGCTAGTTGAGTAGTCGATCTGGTAATGGTGTTATCCCTTCTCATCTTTTTGAGTTTATCGGGCAAGACCGGAGGATGTTTAATTATTTTTTTACCTTTCACCCTTGACATATCTTAAAACAAATAATTATACTATAGCAGTCGTAAATCAGTCGCAAAATCGATCGAAGCCAGATTTTTTGTAGTGTAAGGATCTCGATCGCATATTTTTTTCAAATCATTTAGGATTGCTATAACTAAATATAGTATAGCGGTTCTCACGCCTCATGAGGTGCACCTGATTCTTTGAAGATCGGGATTTTCGAGAGTTTTTCTGTACCTCACATACCTGAGAAAGGCTATATATTTTTCACATTTTTGCCACTCTAATGCATGAAAGGTAAATTATGACCGGACTAGAGTCTTTAGCACAAATTTATAAACAAAACATTACTATTACGGCTACATTTACTAGCGAACCGATCGAGGAATCTCTATCATTTTGGCTGGCAGAAATAGGCGTTCCTTATTCAATAGAGTTTGCTCCTTACAATCGAGTATTTCAAGAACTGCTAGATCCAGCCAGCCTTTTATCCAAAAATCAAAATGGCATCAATGTAGTGTTGGTGAGGTTTGAGGATTGGGAGGGAAATAAAAATCGCGGTTTGAGACAAAATAGCGCCCAAATCGATCGAAATATTCGCGATTTTGGTAGTGCCTTAAAAACGGCAGCAGAGCGATCGCCAAATCCCCATTTAGTCTTTATCTGTCCTCCTTCTCCTGCCTTTAACTTAACCGATCGCGATCGCATCTGGCATGAAAATATGGAAGATTTTTTAGAAGCCGACCTCAAGGCGATCGGCGGTATTTACTTAATAAAAAGTCAAGAATTGACCGATACCTACCCAGTAGAAAATTACTACGATCGCGATGGCGAAGAACTAGGACATATTCCCTACACGCCCGTCTTTTTTTCTGCCCTTGGGACGATGCTGGCGCGGAAAATCTTTGCCCTGAAAAGCTCTCCCTACAAAGCGATCGCTCTCGACTGCGATCGCACTTTATGGAATGGTATTTGCGGCGAAGATGGAGTTGACGGAATCAAAATCGATCCACCATTCCGAGCGCTACAAGAATTTATTGTCAGGCAGCAAGCAGCAGGAAAATTGATTTGTTTGTGCAGTAAGAATCAAGAAGAGGATGTATTTGCAGTTTTCGACCGACATCCAGATATGGTACTCAAGCGCCACCATCTCGTCAATTGGCGCATTAACTGGCAATCGAAATCGGAAAATCTCAAGGTTTTAGCTGACGAACTGCAACTGAGTTTAGATAGCTTCATTTTCATTGATGACAATCCAGTTGAGTGCGCTGAAGTTAGGGCTAATTGTCCCGAAGTCCTTACCCTGCAAATCCCAGAAGATGGCGATCGCATCCCTCAGTTTTTAGCGCATATTTGGGCTTTTGACCGACTCCAAACAACTCAAGAAGACCGACAAAGAACTAATTTTTACGAACAAAATGTGCAGCGCCAGCGTTTGCAACAGGATTCTCTCTCCTTTACTGATTTCCTCATTCAACTAAACTTAGAAATTGAGATTTCCCCAATGCAACCCGATCGACTTGCGCGGGTTGCTCAACTCACCCAACGTACCAATCAGTTTAACCTGACAACAATCCGCCGCTCGGAAGCTGAAATTCAACAACTTTGTAATTTAGGAAGATTAGAGTGTCATGTCGTCGAAGTGAAAGACCGTTTTGGCGATTATGGTTTAGTGGGTTTGGTCTTATTTGAAGTTCGAGAGGATGCAATAGTCACAGACACATTTTTGCTGAGTTGTCGGGTACTGGGTCGGGGTGTAGAGCATAGAATGCTTGCCTATTTGGGGAATCTTGCTCGAAAAAGAGGATTGAGTCGAGTTGAAGTTTGCTATATACCTACAAAGCAGAATCAACCAGCTTGGGATTTTCTAATTAGTGTCGGCGAACAATTTCGACAGCAGAACGATCGGGGTTGGATATTCAAGTTTCCTTCTCAAACTGCATCTGAATGCGACCCGATATTAATATCCGATCGAAATACCCTACATAACAAGTTCGATCGCGAAGCAAAATCTACATCTGAAAGCTCTATTATAGGAATATCAGATCGTCCTGTCGCCGCTCACAAGTTCGATCGAGAAGTGAAGCATACATTTGAAAGAGCGGAAAAAATAGCCTCTCCCGCAGACTTCTTTGAACGCATTGCTCGGAACCTCTACAGTCCCGAACTCATCCTCAAAGAAATTGCCTCTCGACGACAGCGCCAGCGCCCTGATTTAGAGATAGAATTTGTTACTCCGCTTACACCGATCGAAAAAGCGATCGCTAATCTATTTGCAGAAATTCTCAACCTCGATCGAGTGGGTATTAACGATAACTTCTTTGAACTGGGTGGAGATTCGATCCGAGCAGCAATTCTGATTAATAAACTGCAAGCGCAGTTAAACGAAATCGTTCACTTTGTCGTCCTATTTGATACCCAAACAGTTGCCCGACTAGCAGTTTACATCCAAGAAAATTACCCGCAAGCATTAGCAAAACTCCTGGGTGAGGAAATCGCTTCAACTCGTGATTTCCCACAAGAGCGAATCGATGAAACTAAAGTTATGCAAATGCGTTCGCTCGTCCCTTCCCTTGCACCCCCAATCGACGGCAACAAGAGCAAAAACCCCCCAGCTATCTTTATCCTCTCACCTTATCGCAGCGGTTCTACCTTACTCCGCGTCATTCTGGGAGGACATCCCCAGTTGTTCGCACCTCCAGAATTGGAACTCCTCTCGTTTAATACGCTTGGGGAACGAAAAGCAGCATTTTCCGGAGGCTACAGCTTTTGGCTGGAAGGGACGATTCGCACGATTATGCAGATTCGAGAATGCAGCACGCAGGAAGCGATCGCGATCGTAGAGGAATTGGAAGCAAAAAATTTCACCACCAAGCAATTTTACCAACTCATACAGCAATGGCTGGGCGATAAAACTTTAGTAGACAAAACCCCCTCCTACTCGATCGATTTAGAGACTCTGAAACGGGCAGAAATAAATTTTCAAAACCCGCTCTACATCCATTTGGTGCGCCATCCTTATGCCGTGATGCGCTCTTGCGAAGAAGCCAGACTCGAACAAATACTCCCCTATCAACATCCTTTCAACAGGCGAGAACTTGCCGAACTCCTGTGGTCGATCGGTCACCAAAATATTCTCGAATTCTTGCAACAGGTTCCTCAAGAACGCCAGTATCGAATCAAGTTTGAAGATTTAGTTAGCCAGCCGCAAGTTAGCGTTGAGCAGATTTGCAAGTTTTTAGGATTAGAATTCCATCCAGAAATGCTGCAACCCTACAAAGAGAAAAAGCAGCGCATGACCGACGGTATCTATGCCC
>JBOFTL010000432.1:0-4898 GCA_051652045.1 Microcoleus sp.
TTCGGCCAACTTCTTCTTAGTAGGTTGGGTTGGGTTTCGCTTCGCTCTACCCAACCTACGAACTAATGACTACTGACTACTTATTTTTTTGCTGAGTCTTTGCTTGTTCGATCGCGATTTCCTTAACTGCTTGGAAAGAGTTCAAATTCGATGCACCTTCGATCGCTTTCACTGCCAAATCTTGCACCTGTTTCAATGCAGAATCTAATTGTTTCGACAAACTCGCAATCCGCGATTCCTGATTTTGAATCGTCTGCAACATTCCTTGAATTTGCAGTTCGTAATTTTGCTTTTGCCCTTCAATATCTTTCGCTGCCAAATCCGCCTTGACTTTAGCTTGATAGAAACCGATATTGCGACCATTTTCCTTGCCATTTTTGATATTAGCCTCCAGTTCTTTCGGATGGGCTTCTACTTTCGCTTTCACCTCAGCGTAAAGTTTTTCGCGATCGGCAATTGATTTTTCGCGATCGGCCCACTGCTTCTCTTGTTCCTGCTGAAATTCTTCGATTTCTTTGTACAGTGTTTTTTGGCGTTGGTCGTATTCTTCAATGTCAAGATTGCGCTGTAAGTGTAAATCGTAGTTATAAGTTTCTTCGTCACGCTGGCGAGTTTTTTGCAGGTTTTCGTTGCGTTCTTTGACTGCTAATTTTTGCCGTTCTTGTTCTTTTTCCCAAGTTTGCCGCAGTTGCAATAATTCCTGTTCGACAGTTTCGCGCCGATCGCTGAGTTCGTTAGTAAATGTTTTGGCGCTTGATTCGTACTGTTGGATTAAAGTATCCAGCGTATCTTCTTCAACATTTTCTAAAGAGTGCAATTCTTGTAATTGCTGAACTTCTTCGCCGACAGTGCGCTGCAATTCTTCCAATTTAGAAGCTTCGGAAGTGAGTTTTTCCGAAAGTTCGCTAACTGCGCCGCCGAAACTGAATTGCAGCAAAATTAAATTGTCGATCGTAGACTGCATTTTTTGTTTGTTTTGAATTGAATTCATCGGTTTCTTTGCCTCTACGGTAACTTTTTCTTGGACAGTTGTTGCTTGTTGCGAACCATTTGCCGGTGGATTGCTGCTAAGCTGCTTCAGTTGTGATTCTAAAGCAGCCTTTTCTTTTGCAGCTTCTTTGTATGCTTCCAAAATTTCAGCCTTGGTGTTTTTGTCGCTAACTCTTTTGTTCATGACTTTTCACCTGTTAATAGTTGAGAAAACTTGCTTCTTCCGTAAGGTGCGCATTGCGCACCCTACAAACTCAGGAATTTTTTCTAATTCCCGATCCGCTATAAACCCGGACACACATTCAACAATTAATCCGCTGCATCCGCTGCAACATCCGTTGCCATTCTTCCTTCATTAAGCCTTAGTAGCGAAAGCTTTCATTGCCAAATCTTGCGCTTGTTTCATCGTGGCTTGCAATTGCGCGGAAATTTCAGCGATTTGTTCGGTTTGACGGCCGATTGTCTGCTGCAAAGATTGAATTTTCAACTCATATCCTTGCTTCGTTCCTTCCCATTCTTTCTCAGCCAAATCTGCCTTAACTTTAGCTTCGCGAGCAACTTCTTGAATCGCTTCTTCTTTGGCTTTAATGTAAGCCTGTTTCAATTCTTCTTCAAAGCCGGCAGCTTTCTTTTGATTTTCTTCAAACTGAGCTCGATCGTCGTTGAGAACCTTTTCGCGTTCCGCCCATTTTTTATCTTTTTCGCGAGTAGAAAGTTGCAGTTCCCGTTCCAGTTTGCGCTTCGTTTCCTCGTATTCGTCAGTTTCGATTTTGCGGTTTCGCTGCAATTCGTAGTTGTAATCGGCTGTTTCCCGCTGGCGTTCTTTAGTTGTAAATGCAGTTTTTTCGGCAACGGCTGCATCAAATTCTTGCTGTTCTTTTTCCCAGATTTTGCGTTTTTGGGAAGTATCTTTTTCGATGATTTCGCGCTGGTTGGCGCTGTTTTGTTCGAGAAGAGTCAATTTTTCTCGGTGTTCTTGAGTTAAGATGTGGAGGGCGTCAGCTACAACTCGAATTTTTTGCAACTCTTGTAATTGCTGGGTTTCAATGTCGATCGCCCGTTTTAATTCGTCTAATTTTGAGGATTCGGAAGTCAGTTTTTCGGAAAGTCCGCTGATGACAGTACCGAAATCTAATTGCAAGTCGGCAAGGCCTTTGACGATGCTGTCGATCGTGTAGGTGGAAGCGACTTCGAGGAGTTGTTTGTTTTTGGCTTTTTCGGCTTCTTGTTCTTTGGTTTCGACTTTGGATTCGATTTGTTTGTTTTCGGCGAGAATTTGCTGGAAGTTTTGCAAGATTTTGGCTTTGCTATCTTTGGCAGTTGCTAGTGTCATCATCTTTCTCCCGATTGTTGTTGTATTGTTTTGAGATGTTTTTTGTGACGATTTCAGTTCCAGTTATCAATTGGTAATTGGTAATTGGTAGTTGGTAATTGGTAGTTGGTAATTGGTAATCGATCGCGCAGCCCTCCGGGTGAAGCATTCGGGTATAAAATCCAAAACTTATTACCGAGATTGTCGCCCGAATGCTTCACCCCTACAGATATATACAACCATTTTACGGATACAATTCAACTATCAACTATCAACTGTTTATCCCATTTTGCGGAGTTGGGTGAGGAGGGTTTTGTATTTTTTGGTGGCATCCGGCTTGAGTTCGATATTTTTGCCACCGAGGATATTGAGGATGTCCAAACATCGATCGCACCGATTTCCTTGCCAGCATTCGCAATTTTCAACTACGCCCAATAGCGTATCTTTTAACAGTTGATTTTGCGCTAACAAAGCTCGGTAATTCCGCTGTACTGATTCGACAACTAAACTCATGTGTTTGAAGTCGGATGTCAGAACATCAAGGTCATTTAGTGAGTCCGATCGAATCAGGGAGATCGACTCTAAATTCTCTTTCAATTGGCTTTCTGGCAGGTTTTGTTTCGGTTTGATTTTTGTTACTTTCTTCATTTCACCCTGTGGGTAGAGTTTACTGGAATTATGCAGAAACCGGGTTGTTTTCAAAACATCAGTGGTTGCGGTGCGCAGTGCGCACCCTACATAGCCGGTGCGTAAGTTTTGATTTACAGTCAAGGCGCGATCGAATCGCGCCTTGACAGCAGAATTAGAACAAGTCAGCAGTCGCTCTGTCTTCGGCTGACGGTAAAGACATATTACCGTTAGAAGTCAAAGCCAAAGTATCGCTGTCGCTGCTAGAATGAGCCGCCATCAAGCAGGAAACTTCTTGAGAAGAAAGGTTATCCAAACACACCATTTGCCGCGTTCCTTCCAAGTCAATCATCCGCGATTGATTGCTGCGATCGGACAAAACTGCTGCTGCTTGATCGATAACTCCCCAGTCGCTGCGCTCGTTCCAAGACCATTTCAACGAGTAGTAATTAATCGGTTTTACTACGCCGCTGTCGTCTGGTTTTTGACCGGAATGCTTGACAAATTCCGGTACAAAAATCCCCGTTGCCGGCTCGACACCGCGCGATTGAACTGAAGCAACCAAGCGGTTAAAATCGTTCAAACTGCGGTTTTTAATATATGTCACCATGACAACACCTTGTGGCAGTTCGCCTGTTTCAGCAACAAACCAAAGTTGCCCCCACAATGTGTGCGAAGTTTGACCCAAACTGCCGAAAAATTTGGAAAATTTTAGAATTGTCATGGAGCATTTAGAACCGTAATCCGCATCTCCGATCGCCCATTGCCCGGATTGGCAATTGTTGCGCACAGAAATCGGAATTTCCGGTACTAGCAAAGCATCAGTTGGTTTGGCTCCAAATACTGTAAATGTAGGTCTTTCTTGTGTTTTAGTCATTGTTCTTAGTTCCTTGGTTTTCACTTAATTTCCGGGTAATTAGTAATTGAGAATTGGACATTGGGAATTGGGCAAGTAAAATCGGGGTTTTCTCCCCCTCTCCCTCTCTCCCTCTCTCCCCCTCTCCCCCTCTTTCTTCAATTATCGAATTAGATGTTTTGTGGTTTGTTTCGATTCTGGATATGCGTACTCAAGCATCGCTTCTTGTTGTGCTTGAACTATCCGCAGCGCACCCAATAAATGCTCTAGAATTTCGATGTGTGCGGGCGTGAAATGAATGCTGAAGCCTTCGCCATCCCGCGCATAGCCGGGACAAACAAGTGAGGCCGAACTTTGTTCTTCGTGAGCGGCAATGTATAGCCAGTCCTCATCTTCGAGCTTGTAATGCGTGTCTGTCCAGGTTCTCAGCATGGGCGATGGTTCCTCCTTAATTGCTTGTTTTTAAGCGTTTTTACGGCTCGCGGTTTTCGCTCCTCTCTCAAGTAACCGCCATATATGTAGTACGTCGGCTTTGTTTTAACGCCTCCTCAACACTACCCGTGCCGGCTAGACAGTTGACTGATTCATCAACTACACTCATAGTAGCGCGGGTTGATTTTCCCGTCAAGTGTTTTGTTGAACTTTTCATCAAAACAGGCTAGAATGCTCTCAGGAGGCGAAAAACCGTGGAACAAACATTTGGAAAACTCATCCGTCAAGCCCGCAAGGACAAAGGTTACTCACAGCGCGAGCTAGCAGCTATACTAAGTGTGGATTTTACCTACTTATCGAAGCTGGAGAACGATCGGGCCGATTACGCGCCAAAAGAGGATGTAATCCGCGCATTGGCGAGAAATTTGGACATCAACGAGGAAGAACTAATTTTCCTTGCTGGGAGGCTGCCGCAGCAGTACGAAGCATTGCTGAAGCAAAATCCGAGGGAAATGCAGGCACTTTTCCGCCGGATGCAAGAGAACCCCGATTGGCTGAAACAGTCTTTTGAAGCGTAAGAGAGGCCTGTCAAAGTGAGTATCTTTAAACCGTATTGCTTCTATCCCAAAGAAACGATCGAGCGTCTGGCAAATGACATTTTAATGCAGATGCAAAAGACGC
>JBOFTL010000433.1:0-3815 GCA_051652045.1 Microcoleus sp.
TTCCGAGTCAACGTTGACCCGGAAACCAACCAGACAGTTATCGCCGGCATGGGCGAACTGCACCTGGAAATCCTGGTCGATCGGATGCTGCGGGAATTCAAAGTAGAAGCTAACGTCGGTCAGCCGCAGGTGGCCTACCGCGAAACCATTCGCAAAGCTGTTCGCGCTGAAGGCAAATTTATCCGCCAAAGCGGTGGTAAAGGTCAGTACGGTCACGTAGTGATCGAACTCGAACCGGGCGAAGCGGGAACCGGCTTTGAATTCGTCTCCAAAATTGTCGGTGGTGCTGTACCTAAAGAGTACATCGGCCCTGCAGAACAGGGGATGAAAGAAGCCTGCGAATCGGGTATCGTGGCAGGGTATCCCGTGATCGACCTTAAAGCTACTATGGTTGACGGGTCTTTTCACGACGTAGACTCTTCAGAAATGGCATTTAAAATCGCCGGATCGATGGCTATCAAAGAAGCCGTGATGAAGGCGTCGCCAGTGCTGCTAGAGCCTATGATGAAGGTAGAGGTGGAAGTTCCCGAAGATTTCATTGGGAACGTCATCGGCGACCTCAACTCCCGCCGGGGACAGATTGAGGGTCAAGAGACGGAACAAGGACTTGCCAAAGTTTCTGTGAAAGTTCCACTAGCAGAAATGTTCGGCTATGCTACCGACATCCGCTCAAAAACCCAAGGTCGGGGCATCTTCACAATGGAATTCAGCCATTACGAAGAAGTGCCGCGCAATGTGGCTGAAGCTATCATCGCGAAGAACAAAGGAAACTAACGATTTTAGATTTGAGATTTGGGATTTTAAATTAAATCGCAAATCTCAAACCAAAATCTAAAATCTAAGCTGAATCATCGTCGCGAAGAACCAAGGAAACGCCTAACGATTTTAGGTTTTAGATTTTGGATTTTGGATTAAATCCAAAATCTAGAGTCTAAAATGTAAAATCTAAAATCGCTAAAAGAAACAAGGAACAAATCGAGAATGGCACGCGCAAAATTTGAACGGACTAAACCACACGTAAACATCGGTACGATCGGTCACGTTGACCACGGTAAAACAACTCTCACCGCTGCAATCACGATGACTCTGGCAGCGTTGGGTCAGGCAAAGGCGAAGAAATACGATGAAATTGACGCCGCACCTGAAGAAAAAGCACGGGGTATTACCATCAATACCGCTCACGTAGAGTATCAAACCGAAGACAGACACTACGCTCACGTTGACTGCCCCGGACACGCTGACTACGTGAAAAACATGATCACCGGTGCCGCTCAAATGGACGGCGCGATCCTGGTGGTATCAGCAGCAGATGGCCCGATGCCCCAAACCCGCGAACACATCCTGTTGGCAAAACAGGTTGGCGTTCCCAGCCTGGTAGTCTTCTTGAACAAGGAAGACATGGTAGACGACGCGGAATTGTTGGAATTGGTAGAATTGGAAGTCCGCGAACTCCTGAGCTCCTACGATTTCCCCGGTGATGATATTCCCATCGTGACCGGTTCGGGATTGCAGGCTCTTGAAGCAATGATTGCCAACCCCGGCACCAAGAAAGGCGACAATCCTTGGGTTGACAAGATTTACAAGCTGATGGAAGAAGTGGATGCTTACATCCCCACTCCTGAACGCGAAATTGACAAGCCTTTCTTGATGGCTGTGGAAGACGTATTCTCGATTACCGGTCGGGGTACTGTGGCTACGGGCCGGATCGAACGCGGTAAGGTCAAAGTCGGCGAAAGCGTGGAATTGGTCGGAATTAAGGACACTCGCACTCTTACCGTGACTGGTGTAGAAATGTTCCAAAAAATTCTGGAAGAAGGACTCGCTGGCGATAACGTCGGTTTGCTGCTTCGGGGGATTGAAAAGAAAGATATCGAACGCGGCATGGTTTTGGCTAAGCCCAAGTCGATCAACCCCCACACTAGGTTTGAATCCGAAGTGTACATCCTGAAGAAGGAAGAAGGCGGCCGTCACACTCCGTTTTTCTCTGGCTACCGCCCTCAATTCTACGTCCGCACCACTGACGTAACCGGCACGATCGCTCAGTTCACCACTGACGATGGTAAGGAAGCTGAAATGGTGATGCCCGGTGACCGGATCAAGATGACTGTGGAGTTGATTCACCCGATCGCGATCGAGCAAGGTATGCGCTTTGCGATCCGCGAAGGCGGCCGCACCGTCGGTGCTGGCGTCGTATCCAAAATCCTGAAATAGGACTCCGCTAACAGCAGAAACAGCAGAAAAGCTGACAAATGTCAATAAGCTTTTCTGCTTTTTAGTGATGAGTCATTAGTGATTAGTCATCAGTCATTAGTTATTAGTCATTAGTTATTAGTTATTAGTTACCCGAAATCGACTATAATATTCCAGCCGGGGAGGGTTGACAAAATCTTGGAGTTGTCTGAGAAACTGTCGCGAACCCTTTTGACCTCAAACTCGAATGTATTGCCCTCACAAGCGCGATCGCGATGCGAGGCTAACACCAACGCCCTGGTATTGCTTGCGAGGCGAGAGGTCAAACCCTAAAGTAATTACGGTCAATACTGAAAACGATAGTAGTTATTTGTTAGCAGTAATTTGTGAGTAGTTAGCGATCGAACGTTCAATAACAAATAACCAATTACTGATAACTGGTGACTGATGACTGATTACTGATGACTAAAAATAAACTGAACCTGGAAAATTAAAGCAACAAAAATGGCAACTCTTCAACAGCAAAAAATTCGCATTCGCCTCAAAGCTTTCGATCGGCGGATTCTCGACGCATCTTGTGAAAAGATTGTAGATACAGCAAACCGCACGGCTGCAACTGCGATCGGCCCGATTCCCTTACCTACAAAACGACGCATTTACTGCTTGCTGCGATCGCCCCACGTAGATAAAGATTCTCGCGAACACTTTGAAACTCGCACGCACCGCCGAATTATCGACATTCACCAGCCTTCTTCTAAAACAATTGATGCTTTGATGAAACTGGACTTACCTGCGGGTGTAGATATTGAAGTCAAACTGTAAATTGACTGTTTAGGAACTAACAAAAAAAGGAACAAAGGAAAAATTCTTTGTTTCTTTTTTTATCAAAATCATCCTGAAAAAGTAGATAGTTAAAATATAAAGTTTAAATACTTTTTTAAGGTATTGAGTGTCCCGTAGTATTTTTAATATATTCGTGGACTTTGTGATAAGCATCCGGGTTGCTTTGAGGAGTAATAATAATAGCAGTCGTGCAGTCAGGCAACCAAAAGGTCAGTCTACCATTGGATTCGCAAGCAAAACTACCGACCCGACTCAAGTCGATCGCGTATTCTTTGCGTTCGTAATTAATTTTAATCCATGAAGATTTGATACTGCGATCGATCGTTTTTTTGATGTAATCTAACACTTGTTTGTAGGCATCGGGATGGGCTAGAGGACTGAGGACGATCGACTGATTAGTATTAGGCAAGCAAAAAGCGATCCGCTTGTTATCTGGTTCGCTAGAAAAAGCACCGACGGTATCAATATCGATGATGTATGTACTTTTTTCATAAATGAATTTAATCCAGTGCGCCACAAGACCTCCTCAAATCTGTGTGTCCTGGTATTTTACGAGAGTTTGACTGTTTGTCATAGAATTGTCAGAGAAATCGAATTATAAAAGCTAAATCCTCATTCTTTTTTAAAGGGGAAACTATCGGACGAGCGCGAGATCGTCACTGCACAATTGTTAAAAAGAATCTGCAACAAAAACACAGATTTGATTTGCGGCACCCTTGTCGCGCCCAACTGAGGATTTTACGGTACATTTAACTTTACATAATATCAGGACTTACGCAATT
>JBOFTL010000434.1:0-5582 GCA_051652045.1 Microcoleus sp.
GCTTCAAATCGAATCGGACCGACAATCGAGCTGCCAGTTCGACTAAACGCTCTCTGTCGGGAAGCGGCAAAAAGACTGAAGGCACTAAACCTTTTAAATATTCGTCTACCCGCAGTCCGTTCGTCGAAAGCAAGACTAAAAAATTGCTGCCGCCGCTCGCTGAAAATTTAAAGTATAAATTGGCAATTATTGCCGAGAGTTGCAGTTGCCTTTCTTCCGAGTCAAAATCGCAAAGGCTGCGAATCTGCATCAGTTCCTGCATATTCTCGATCGCGAAGATACCGGGAGCATCGGTGCGACCTAAAAATCTCAAAACATCAAAAATGCCGCAGCAATCGGGAGCGACAAAATTATCAGTCCGAGAAATATCTTGGAACCGACAAGAACCGAAATCCCAAAAATAGCAGGGGATTTGAAATTCCACGGCAGCTTCTTCAAGCAGTTGAAATGCCGACGGGCGTTCGATTAAAGGAGCTACGAATTCTACCGCCCAACCGGCCGAAGCCATCGTAGCTGACAGTGCGTTTGCATGAGCCATAAATCCTCCAATCAGTTGACAGTTGACAGTTGGCAATCGATCGACAATTTGACAATCCAATAATCCGACAATTCAATAATCCAGCAATCTAAAATCTAAAATCTAAAATCTAAAATCTCCCTTTCTTTCTGTTACTAAAGTTCCAACTGCGATTTCTTCGGTTGTTGAGACTCGTAAGGTCGAGCCGGAACCGGTTTCATTTTCATCAATTCGGGAAGGGCTTTTTCAAAATGTTCTAAATCTGCATCGGTCATCCGGCTTCGGAAGTTGCCGCAACCGTCGTCTGCCAGCAAGCAGCCGCGATTGGGGGCGTCGATGCGACACCTGCCGTCGGGCGCGGCTTTCCAAACATAATGCGTTCCTTTGACTTCTACGGGCTTGCCGACTGCTGCCGAAAATTCAACCAAACGTTCGGCTACATGGCGAGATTTAGAGTCACTACCTAACGATCGATGTTGGGATAATTGCGAGGAAAGAGATTGTTGGTTGTCGGACGATCGAGCTGATTTCAGCGGTGGCGCGACTGAAGGTGAAGGTACTGAACGAGCTGGGTTAGCAGCGCGACTGGGAGATTTTGCAGCAGGTTGTTTCCCTCGATCGGAACCCCTGAAACCCTCTTTTACGGGTTCTACAACCGCTGGCTTTCCTCGGTTCAATTCTTCAATAATGCGCCGGGGTTCTTCACTCAACGGCGAGTTAGATCGAACTTTAAAAAAGGATGCAAAATAATTTGATTCAAAATCTGTTCCGATAAATTTATTAACTACAACAGTACCTTCGGCATCAGTTTGTAGTACGGGTTTGCCCGCAAAATCAATTCGCAAACCGGCTGCACCGGGCATTACCGAACCTTCCGGTACATCCTTCAAAGTATCTAAAGTTTTGGGCAAGCCCGGATGGTAAAACCTACCTGCCATACCGGAAAGAAGGTCGATTTTTGAACCGCCTGCATACCCGAAAAGCAAGACGTTTTCCATGCTGATTTGCATCCCGCTTTCTAAGTTCCTGTTTCTTGACTCTGCTTCCAGCCGGAGCCGCTCGTCTTCCTCTTTTTGGCTCAATTCCCGCAAGCGCCGCGCTGCTTCTTCTTCTGCTTCCTTGAAGGCGATTTCAGCGCTGACGACAGCCGCGATCGCAGCTCGAAAAAAAGACTGTTGAAAGGATGCTATTTCTCCCGGACTCACGGATTGCATTTTACTTTACCTCCTTGTAAAAACTCAATTGTTGACGTTAATTTGAGATGGTCGATCGCCACTGCTTTAAAATCAATTTTGACTGAATGTTTGACAACAATTAATGCAACTTTTTAAGGCTCGATCGAACCGAACATTGGAAAACAATTAGCACAATTTTTTGAGAATCGATCGGACTAAACAGTTGAAAACAATCTAGAATAAAACCGAAGGTTCTTTAGCACCAGAATCAACGGGTTCGGGAAATAGCTCTTCAGCAAGGCTCCTGCGCTCTTCAAATTGCTGCCGCCGTTCTTCATCGGAAACGGTGCGGCCGTTTTGCTCCAACAAATTGTTGCGAATTGCGTCCCACTTTGACTCGGCCCAATTCATTTCTTTGATGTCAGCATCGGGTACTTTGATGCTTTGAATGCTGGGAACGTAAGCTTCTTTAGCAGGTCCGCCCTCGGTATAACCCGGATTGATTACTACCGCCCGCCCCACTCCCAACTTTAAAAATTGAGCGGGTTCGAGCAAGTATTTTTTATTGGTTTGTTCGCCGTAACTGGTAGAATTGCCGCTCTTGCCGGTGCTGGTAGATTTAGAGCGGAAGCTGATTTCTTCTTCTCCCAAATAGTCGGCAAATACTTTAGCGCTTTCCGGATCTTGCGGGTTAAAAATAATTTTGTGAGCCGTGCCGCCGATTATCGCTCTCGCCAAGTCTTTGCCGTAAAACTTTTCGAGCTGTGCCATGTTTTGATAGCCCAAGATGCCCACAAAACCGTCTTCCCTGTTCTCGTTCAGCCAATTAACTAAAGCTGGCAAATAAAGCGTGGGCAGTTCGTCTAAAGCCACTACCAAACAATCTTTTCGGGGAACGGTGCGGGAAACGTTGCGGGTGACTACCATGTGCAAGATAGCTGCCAGCAGCGGCCCGACGATATCGCGATTGTTCCTGTCCAAACCGAATACAATTAACTGCTTGCCTTCTAAATCTAAAGGCAATGAAGTTTCGCCGCAAAATGCACCGATAAAATCTTTTTTCAGAAACCGCATGAACATCCGCTGTGCCGTACCGACAATACCCGAAACGGTTTTTTCGGAATCCTTGACGCTGATTAATTGCGACAGCGGGCGGGTAGTCCAAACTTTGAGCTTAGTTTTAGAAGCTTCGTCCATCCTCCCGGCTAAGTTAGAAAGGCTCAAAATTGCTTGCGCCATCATCAAATCGCAGTATTCTTTTTTGCCGGTTAGGGTAGCTACAGCCTTGGTTACTAACAGCAAACCCTCGACCAAACTGTCTCCAGCTTCTTCAAAAAACTTATCTCCCGAACCGCCTCCCGAATTAAAGTTTTTGCCGATTACTTGCGCCAACTGACCCGCAGCAACGGCATCTTCTTCATCCCTAATTAAATCGAGGGGATTGCAAGTTTCCGATTCGGGACGGCCGGGAGCGAAAATCCTCACTTCGTAGCCGCGTTTGATAGCGTAAGCTACCGCTCTTTTGCACTGGGCGGGATACTTAAAATCGTACAACAGCAGGGGAAATCCCTGATCTAAAGTCGCTCTGATTAACGGGTCGATAACTGTAAAAGTTTTGCCGCAACCGGCGGCTCCGATGACAGAAACTCCCCGCTGCACGTCGGGTAAATAAAACGATCGCTCCGCCTCCCAAAGCTTGCCGATTCCTGCTGCCACCTGCTGTATTTTACCGGGTGGTTTATCGCGCAGCAAGCCCGCATTTCTCCACATTGCTTTAAGTTTTTCATTCATAAATTCGGGCTGTCCCACGTACAAAGCAACGCTGTTGCGAGTGGGTTTGGCTATTTGCTTTCGGGCTTTGCGACCGGCCGCCGATATTTCAGAATTGCCCGCCCACCGAGAAGTTGCAATCTTGCCTTTTTTATTGCCGCCGAACAGTTGCAAAATCAAGACGGCGGCCAAACAGCCCAATAAAGTCATGCCGTTTTGAGATTTGGCAAATGCGATCGCGCTGTCAAAATTACCCTGCAATCCGTTACTTGAATTTACTGATGCTAAGGTATCGATCGATGGTGGGGAAATTGCTGGAGGTGGGGAACTTGCCGTTAAAATTAAGTTGCTAACTCGCTCCATTATTCTACCCTCAAAAAGTTGGAACCGAACCAACAGTATTGACTTTCTACTTCACCGCTGCGATCGATACTGTTTTGAGCGATCGCCAAACACGGAATCCCTTGGTTGGCAACATCCAAAAACTTAAATTTCGGTTCGCTCGATTGCAGTAGCACGCTCAACACTTTTTGGTGGTCGATGTAAGCAGAGTACAAGCAACCTCCTACGCCGCATAAATTTTGAGAGTTGAAGCGGAAAACTAGAGCCGAGCGACCGCGACCGGAGCCGGCAACAAAAGGCAATTCTAAAACTTGCATTCTCGCGCGATCGAGACTTTCGACTCCAGCCGAAGTTATATAATTCTCTCGAACTACTTCGTTCAAAAAACTCTGTGACATTTTTGATGCGTTACTCCAATACAAATCGGTTGTGGCTGGCGATAAATGTCGGAATAAAGAGAAACCGAACAGCAACAGTGCCGCCAGCGCTGCTATTGCCAAATAGAACCTCACCCGCAAAACTGATTTAAACTCGTTCAATGACTTAGCTAAATTGTTCATACCGCTTCTCCCACATCAAATTATTTGACTGCAATCGGTAATTGGGAAAGAGTTTTGAATTTTGAGTTTTGAGTTTTGAGTTAAAGAATCGTTAACTTCAACTCAACGCGATTTGTTAAAACTTTGGTAAGACTCAGCAACCTTTTGACCGTAACCAGACACCGAGTAATAACCGCGAAGATCTGATGCGGGGAAATCAACCGGAATCGCCGAACCTCCAAAGTGCATTTGCCCGATTCGTTCGATCGCCCGCTGGCCCTCAAAGGGTTTGCCCGTTTGCGGATCTGTTTGAGATAGAGCGGAGTCGATCGACCTTTTTGCTGCGGCTTCAAACACCTGTTTCTGAGCTTCAGGAGGAAAAACTTCGCCCAACCGATCTGGAGTCACAGTCTCTCCTTTATCCAATTTCGATAAAACCTCAGACCCCCCAGGGCGCGACGATATGGCAGACCTCACATCCGGCCTGTAACTCTTTAGCCCGTAAGCGCCCAAAGCAGAGCCACAGTTGCCCGTACCGTCGCAAGTGCGGGTGCCGACTGCATTGAAATTGCCCTCAACGGACTGCATGGAACCGCCCAAAGCATCGAGGGAAACGCCCCGATACCGAGCTCCCGCACCGCCGGATTTTGCAAGAGCATCCGGGTTTGATGTAGCGGCCGATCGCTCCTTCGAGTCGGACGTGCCTGCTGGGAAAATATCCAAATCGGACTTGCCGGCCCCGGATGTATCTGGGTTGGAGGTGTCGGCTGACGGTGCCGAGTTGCCCGAAGCTTTAGCGGTGCTGCTGCCGGAGCGTTTTTGCGTTGAAGGAGGCGCGGCTCCGGTAGGAGTTGAGGCTCCTCCCGCACTCGGAGAAACCGGGTCTACAGCCCCCAAAAACACGTCGCTGAACTTCTCCTCGTAAGCCAGCCACGGAATCGGGCCGAGGTAGTAGGGCGTGCAGCCCAAATCCACAAATGCCGATCGCGAGCAAAACCTGAAAAATAGCGCCGTCGTAAACCGCCCCTGAGTTTCGGAAACGTCCCACACTGCTACTTTGAACGCCGGCCCGAACGGCAACCTGCCGGTAGGTTCCTTGCCGCCGTTGACTTTACCGAGTATTCCCCGCCCTCCTTTAACCGTTTGATACTTGCCGGAAACCCACTGTCTCCCGCGCACCAGTTCGGAACCGGAAAACTCGACGTGAGCGCATTCTTTTTGACAGGGAACTCCAAAACC
>JBOFTL010000435.1:0-10055 GCA_051652045.1 Microcoleus sp.
TGATGTTGACTGGGTGGGAGTACAAACGCAAATAGAACGCGCAATTCAGCGCTTGCTGCGCCGGGAAATGCAAAGCAATCCGCTGTTGGTATTCCTGATGCAAATTCCCGAAGAAGCATCTTTCGGGCGTGGGGAAACAGTGCAAGCTGCAACGGCGAAGCCCGAGGCACCCAAGCTATCATCATCGCTGCCATCACCATCTTTGCCAACTCCAGCGAATCAAGTTACGGGGCGGCGGCGTCCTCGAACAGCAGCCAGGGCTTCTTAAACAGTTGAGAGTTGATAGTTGATAGTTGGTAGGTAGGGGTGGTGTCCCCATGCCCGCCTGCTCAGTTGACAGTAAAGTTATAGTGGGACTTACGCAAAAAACACTGGTTTCTGAGAAAAATCATCGCATCTATTAAGAAATGTTGATGCAGAAACCGGGTTTTTCGCTGAGAGTGCGCAATAATGTCCGTTCGTAGTGCGGACTAAAGTCCGCAGCCTGTTGAGGACTTTAGTCCTCACTACGAACCTTGTTTGTCATGGTAATCGATCGAAATCGATCGCAATAAGATTAGTTCGTAGTACGGACTTCAGTCCGTTATATTTTGCGGACTTAAGTCCGCACTACGAACCGATCGAACGTGATACAATAATCGAACGTGATACAATAATAGACTTCTCGATCGTTGCCTGTCTCGATACTTTTAGAGAAGTATCGATCGATTAAAGAACAGCTATACAGTCAATCTCAACTAAAACATCCTTCGGCAAACGCGAAACTTCCACACAAGCGCGTGCCGGCGCAGTAGCCTCATCAAAATACTTAGCATAAACCGCATTAACGGCAGCAAAATCATTCATATCCTTAAGAAAAACCGTAGTTTTCACTACATTTGACCAAGTAGCGCCGGCTTCCGTAAGAATCGCGCCCAAATTAGCCATAACTTGTTCGGTTTGTTTTGCCACATCGTCAGTGTAGACAATATCATTAATGCGAGTGTCGATCGCGATTTGCCCTGCCACAAACAGCATAGTTCCCGTAGCAGCAATAGCTTGATTGTAAGGGCCCACAGGTGCGGGTGCTTTGTCAGTACGAATAATTTGGCGCGTCATAGATGTCACTTTTTGAGATAGTTTTGCGGATGTTTCCGGCTGGTTGAGTTGTCCGTCAGAAGTTTCTGAATGGTGGATTTCTCCATCGGGCATTATAGCATCAGTGAAGTCTGTCTTCTCAAATGGATCTCTATAGCCCATCATCATGTTCGCCTTCATCATAATAATTTAAAAATCTTATTTTTTTGTTAACATACTTGTAATGAACTCTAGTTGAAAATGGTCGTTGAGTAATCCTAAAGCGATACTCTTTTTTATTCGCCAAATACTCATCTTTTAAATATGAATCTTTAGCTGCTTGTTGCTTAGTTAATGTTAGTCTTTTTGCAGTCCATTCAATAATAGATGTTCTGTGATTTTGAACTGTCATTAGATCTTTTAAGAAAGATCTTGAGAATTCATATTCATAGAGTGACCTCTTATCCAGTTGTTTAAATGCAATCTCTAAAGCTGTATTAAATTTTTCACCCTCATCCACATTATTGGGCCAGTAGCTCTCTATTAAGTTAATACGATCGAGCCATTCAAATGGTTTAAAGATTGCTACAGGATTAATTTGAAAAGAATGGCAGTCACAAAAAAAAGTAAATTCTTCCTTTTTCCTATTAAATCCCAAACACAAATACACATTTTCCTCTCGCTCTATAGCTACGTGCATTAACTCCAAAAAACAACACAAAGCTAAACCTTCAAAGCAGCTACAGTTTAAAACTGGCTGCATGGAGCATGAAGATAAATTTTGAGGGTTTTGTATGTATTCCTTTGCAGCATTAAGCGCCTTGTATATAACTGGAACAATTTGTAGCTTCCAATCCCTATCTTGACGCCACGGTGGCAATTGAGGATGATCCCAAAGTAATTGTTCTAGGTCATCTGTCCAATACACCTTTGTAATATTATAGTTATTAATATTATCCAGATTATCTAACAGATGCTGTAAAAAAGTATCTCTTTTTTCAGGATCTTGCCAATCAGATTCAGATATAAAAAGAATTTCAGGATCGAAGACAGTTTTCATGACTTCTATTTTCCATTATTGCTGGCACTGTTTCGGGCAAGTTGTCTCTTTTTAATACCTGCCTTTAAAATCTTTTCTTGTTCCAATGCCGTTTGATCGAAAAAGTCTACAGGCCAATTGGTAACTCCAAACTGATCGTCAATGCAAACTTCTTCATAAACCGAGCCAGCATCAGTTGCACTAATAAAATAAATTCCAATTAATTTTTTCAACTCACCTGTTTCATCTTCAACAATTCTTCTAACTAACCTGTTGATAATGTGATCGCTGTGAGTCTCAACCATTACCTTTTTACCAGACAGAGCCAGTGCAATAAAATAATCAGATAATTGCATTTGAAGATTTGGATGTAAATGAATTTCTGGTTGTTCGAGTAGGAGAGTATTTCGTCGTGGCATTCTTAATCCTTCTAAAAGGATCGGAAAAATTTGACTGACTCCAAAACCTACATCAGCAATACTAACGCGAGTTTTAGATGCAGAGCTTGAGTTGAGGTTGAGATACACAATATCATTAATAACCTCCGATTTGAATCCTTTTATATTCATCAAATCGAGCCATTCTTGCACGGCATTAGATAATGTCTTCTTTGCTGACTTCAGTTTAAAAGAGTTGCTTTTACAATCGTAGAAATAATGAGGCGGGACTGAGCGGTCTTTATCTCTAGAATAGATATATGCTGCATTCTCACCTTTTACGCCTATTTCCGTGATTTCATCTTCATATACATATCTTCTCGATGGTTCTTCTCTCAAAGGACCTATATAGATATAAGAAGAGAAAATAGTTTGAAATAAATTATTTATTGTGTAAAGGGCAAATGAAACATCTGGAAAAACTGCTGTTCGTTCGGAGTCGTTCTCAATTACAATAGCCCCAACCGAAAACAAACTTGTGAACTTAACTCTTGCAGATGGTATATCTCCTCTATCACTCGCCCCTTCTCTGCTAATGCTATTTCTTAAATTATTCCAACTAATTTTATACAAGCCATTTTCAATAAGTTGCATATTAATGTAAGTGCCGGTAATTTTTTGTCTGTCTAAGACTGTCTCCAGCCTAAATTCAAATTTCTCATGCTCGATAGCAAGCGCTTTTATATGATGGTTTTTACTTTTGCTCGAAATTCCATTCTTGGTAGTTTTCAGAACAACTTTGATGTGAATAAAAATATCCTGAGTTAAAGACAATTCCCTTTGAGGAAAAAGCTCTCTTATTAGTCTTAGTAAAGTAAGATTTTTCCTCCTGTCATGACCTAAATCTTCTTTAGTTAACTTGCAAGTAAATTCAAAAACTAGCCGATTGTCTAAGTTTTTCTCAAAAATTATGTTCTCAAACGATCCCAAATGTACGAATCTTCCATTTAATAGAAGAATTTGGTTGGGATTTTGACTTTCCAGTGTTTGTTTTAGTAGAAGTATGCTCTGCAAAATAGAGCTTTTTCCACAACTATTAGTGCCACATAAAATTGTGATTGGTTTAACTTTCAAGTTGTCTAAATCTTTAAAACCTTTGAAGTTTTTTAGAGAAATATTTTCTAACATATTTTTTTTGAGTTGCACCTTTTGCGGTGTATATTAAATAAGTAATATAGGGAAGATCGGGAGAACTATCGCCCCAACACGACTCATACATTTTAATAAATGATAGTTGAGTAATTGGTAATTACTCAACTATCAACTGTCAACGATCGACTAAACAACAGCCGGAGCACCGACAATTTCACCCTTCAACATCCGAGAAGCCGCATCAAGCAATTGCTCCTCCAAATAAGGCTTAGTGAAATAACCCTTCGCACCCAAACTGTAAGCCATTTGGCGGTGTCTGTCAGCACCGCGAGAAGTCAACATCGCGATCGGCAATTCGCACAAAACAGAATCTTTTTGCATCCGAGAAAGCAGTTCCAAACCATCCATTCTCGGCATTTCAATATCGCAGAACACGATATCGCAAGGCAAACCAGATTTCATTTTCTCCCAAGCTTCCTTACCGTCGCGAGCCTCTTCAACCCGGTAGCCAGCTTTCTCAAAAGTAATCGAAAGCAGCGATCGCACCGTAATCGAATCATCTACAATCAGGACGATCGGCTCAGCCTTATCATCAGCAGCATCAGCAGCAGCTCGATCGCCACTTTCATCCCATAACGTACCGCCAGTATCCTTCCGCACCCGGCCCGTAGCCAAATCGATCAATTCCAGAACATCCGCAATCGCCACGATCCGGCCATCCCCGAGTACCGTCGCCCCAGCAATACCCAGCGGCTTCGGCACCGGGCCCTCCAACTGCTTGATCACGATTTCCTGTTCCGTAGCCACCTGATCCACCTGCACCGCCAAGAAATTACCGGCCGATCGCAACACGATCACCGAAATCATGTCATCCTCAGAATTAGTCGCATAAACGCTGCCCCGACCCAAATAACGGTGATAAGCCAGCAAATCCCCCAGGGGTCGGAACGGCAGGATCGAGCCGCGCCATTCAATGCAAGGCGAGCCATCGGCCCCCGTCGTCACCTGTTCCCGAGGCACATCAATCATGTCCTCCACCCCATCCATCGGGAAAGCAATCCGAGCGCGATTGCTGATGCAGCACAAAGCCTTAGAAATACTCAACACCAGAGGCAAGCGGATCGTAAACACAGTCCCCTTACCGATAGTCGAATCGATACCCACAGTTCCCCGAATCTCGTGCAGCGAAGTCCGCACCACATCCATACCCACACCCCGACCTGCATATTCGGTAGCCTGCTCCTGCGTGCTAAAACCGGGCATAAACAGTAAATCGTACACCTCGCTCCGAGACATCCGCTGAGCTTGAGCCGCCGTCACCAAGCCCTGCTTGATCGCCTTCGCCTTCACCTTTTGCGGGTCAATCCCGGCCCCATCATCGGACACCGAAATCACCGTCTGGTTCCCTTGATGGAAAGCCCGAATCGTAATCCTGCCCATCGGCGACTTCCCAGCAGCCTGCCGCACCTCCGGCGGCTCGATACCGTGAGTAATCGCGTTATTTACCAAGTGAGTCATCGGGTCATAAAGCTGATCGACAATCATCTTATCGATCAAAATATCTTTACCCTCAACCTGCAACTGAGCTTGCTTGCCACACTTGATTGAAATTTCCCGTACAGCTCGGAACAGTCTGTCCGTCGTCTCTGCAAACGGTTTCATCCGGGCGCGAGTCAAACCTTCCTGCAACTGAGTCGTAACTTGTCGCAATTGGCGAGTCACCTGATCGGCCTCATCCACCAAAAACTCAATGTCAGCGGCCGACTCCCGCACCCGCACGATCAGCTCGATAATCTCTTGAGCCAAACTGTGGAAAGGAGTAAACCGGTCCATTTCTTCCGGCCTCCACTCGCTTTCCCGGTGGTGCGCCGAGTCATCCGAACGCCAAGCAGGTCGGTGTCCTTGGCGGTTTGCCAGCAAAGCAATTTCCAAAAGACTTCGCTCGTAGAAATCCTGAGTCCGTTGGCTGACATCGCTCAGCAACGTTACCTGATGTAGCAAATTGTCCAAAAACTGGCGCATCCGTTCTTGGTCTTGTTCCAAGCTGTTCCGGTTGACCACCAGTTCCCCCATCAAGTTGCTGAGGTTGTCTAATTGCTTGACTGGTACGCGCATGGTTTGGTCGCCGAAACCGCCAGCACGGGGATTCCGTCGCGCTCTGTTGATGCCGGCCTGACCGATATTCGCATCGCCACCGCTGCGGCCTCCCGCATCTTTTGAATCTTCCAGCAGTTTTTCTAGGTCGCCAAATTCATCATCGCTATCAGTGGAGGTCGCCGGAGCTGGTGCAGATTTAGCTGCAGCAGGCGATGGGATTTCCGGCACTGTTTCGCTCTGGCTGAGCAATTGTTCGAGATCGGAGAAAACTTCGCTGTTTACCGGAGTTTGAGCGGATGTGGCAGTGGATGCTGCAGCAGAGGCTCCGCCTGCAACTAACAGCGCTGCCAAATCATCAAAATCGCTTCCCGCACTCTCTGGACTCTCATCTTCAGTACCAAAGAAGTCGGCAAGGGAGCTATCTTCTAAATCTGCTGTTTCTTCTGTTTCCCAGCTACCTGTAGCCAGTTCAGAAGTTACTAGCGCTGCAGCATCGATGCTATCGAGCAAATCATCAAAACCTTCCAAATCTTCGCTGCCCAAAGTTGCTCCTGTTTCCAGAGCCTTCAGTAAGTCAGCATCGTTGTCTAACAAGCCATCAGCAGCTTCGGCAGTCATTTCTGTACTGTCATTTGCCACAACTGCCTCCAGGTCAGCGAACAAGTCTGCACCGTTCTCTTCATCGGTTTCGAGGTCGCCAAACAAGTCTGCACCGTTCTCTTCATCAGTTTCGAGGCTGCCAAACAAGTCTGCACCGTTCTCTTCATCAGTTTCGAGGCTGCCAAACAAGTCTGCACCGTTCTCTTCATCGGTTTCGAGAGCGCCTAACAAGTCCCCAACGTTCTCCTCATCGGTTTCGAGGCCGTCAAACAAGCCGTCACCCAGTTCTTGCGGCATTTCCCCAGCCCCATCGGAGGTAAAGACATCAGCATTTTCACCCGTGACAGCCAACATATCTTCCAACATATCGAAGTCGCTGCTATCGCCGTCTCCAGAAGTAGTCGAGCCGGTCGCATTGTCTGCTGTTGATGTTTGCCCAACTCCGGCACCGACTAAATTTGCCTCGCCGTCTGTCAAGGAGGCCTCATCGCCCCCAAACAAATCAGCCAAATCGCTCTCTGATGCAGTCAAATCTGCTGCCGGCGAGACTAAATCGCTATCAAAACTCAGCCAGTCCGAAGTTTCTTCTCTCTCTCCATCGCCCTCAAATTCCCCGCCGGTAGATACCGACTCAAACAAATCGGCTAAATCTGCCGCCTCTTGAGACGTAGCGCCTGTGACTGCTGTACTAGATCGCTCTGCGGAGGTTGTGCCGTTTGCTGCATGGTCTGTGGAAACGTCCCCAAATAGCGCATCTAAATCTGTATCTTCTAAATCGAGGTTTGCTGCGGGTATTTCCTCGTCTTCCATACCGAACGCATCTTCCAGCCAGTTGTCATCCGAGGGGATATCCAGATCGGAGTCTGATGTCATGTTAGGTGATATGCTAATTTCTGCGTTTTCTTTGTTACTCGCTGCTAGGCTTCGATCGCTTAGATCTTCGCCAGAAAGGAAACCGGAGGTAATAGCTAAAAGCTCGCTCAAATCTTCTTCTGCGTCACCTCCTGACGCTGACGGACTGGAAAGTTCGCTAGCAGCCCGATCGAATATTTCTGCATCCCCTGAATAATTATTATCGCCGTCATCACCTGCAAAGCCGTCAGATTCTGCGCCGAAGGCATCCAAATCTGCCAGATAGTCAGGCGAATCTGTCGGCACTTCTGCGAACATTGCTTCGCTGGCGACATCACCCAAGAAATCGTCTAAGTCGCTAATCCTATCTGCGGGCGATGATGTTTGGGCTGCCACTTCATCCAACAACGTACCCAAAGCATCTGGCTCGGGCCAGTCGCTGGCAAGTTCGTCAGAATTTCGTGAGGTAGCCTCTAACTCTGCACTGTTAGTTTCTTCCCCCCAAGCTCTTGTTAGTTGTTGTCTCGGATCTGAACCTCGGTCCCCATTAGCTGCTGGACTCGGGGCTTCGCCATCGAACAAGAAATCCTCGCCGAATAAACTGTTCAAGTCTTCAATAGGGGGAACGGTACCAGATGAGGAGTTTTCTGCACTGTAAGCATCGAATAGCAGGTCAGTAAAATCGCCAGAATTGTCATCGTCTGATTCTAGCGCTCCATCAGTTACCGCCGCCGATACTGCAGCAGGAGGAATCTCAGCTTCTGCGTCTTCCCAAGCATCATCGAGGTCTGGGGACTCACCCTCAAATAAATCGGCTAGGGTGTTGAGTTCTGCCGCTCCCACTTCCGGTCCGGTGCGGAGATTTTTATTAAAGGAACCTGTTTCGATATCTGGCTCGCCAAAATTTGAAGCATCCTCAAACTGAGATTGTCTGGAGTCGCCGTCGCCGCTGTCTAACTTGTCGAACAGCTCGTCCATAGTCAACCCTGAAATAGTTGGCAGCAGTTGTTCTCCTGCACCCTGTTTGCTGCCTGCTGTTGCCCAAGCTGCGTCTTCGGCGGCGTTTAGGTTGGCACCACCCACTCCCGATTGAGCAAAGTCCAGCAAATCTTCAAAATCGGTTTCTGGGGGAGTCTCTAGCGGCAGCATGGCTCTGAGTTTGGCGCCTACTGCGATTTCGGCTTCTTGACCCGACAGAACGAGTTCTTGGGCTTGTTTGATATCTTTGATAACTGTTGGAGCTAGGCTGCGATAAGTATTTTCTGAATTAGCGATTGCTTGTTCTACGGCCTCGATCAGTTCTATCCAGTTGGGCAAGTCGAATTCTTCGCCTGCCATTTTTAAGTTGCGGCAAATGCTGTTGAGTTGCCTCCGGCTGGCTGGTCCTTCTGGCTGTTTGAATGCTTGCAGCATTTCCCGCATCCTAGCGGGTACGTCTGAGTTAAATACTAGCTCCAGCGGGCTTTCTTCGATCGCACCCCAGGAACTCGGCGCTGGTTCCGCGAAATTACTTGGGGAGGCGAATGCAGCGGCTGCCGCGACTGCCGGGACTTGTTGAATTACGGGCAGCGGGCTGCTCTCTTCTGCATCGGAACTCGACTGTCCTACGAGTCCTCCCAAGTGACCGTTGAGTTCTTCAAATACGGGTTCTGCTTCTCGCAGCATCTGTTCTGCAAGTTCTTCGGTCAGTCCAAAAGGGCCTGACAGTTGTTCTAACAGGGCTTGCAAGGTATCAAAAATGCGCAAAAACAGCGACTCTAGCTGTTGGTCTACTGTGACGCTGCATTCTTTGAGAATTTTAAAACTATCTTCGAGTCTGTGGGCTGTTTGCTGGATGCTGGTCAGACCCAGCATTGCCGCGCCTCCTTTGACGGAGTGAGCGGCCCGAAATACTTCGTTGACCAGTTCTGGATCTTCGATCGTTGCTTGAAGGTTGAGTAAGCCTTGTTCGATCGTATTGAGGTGGTCTTTTGCCTCCTCAATAAAGTAGCCCATGATCCTCTGTTGTTGTTCCGGCAGCATTTTTTTTCCCTTATTTTAATTTATTTGTTTGTTAGTTTTTTTAGAGAAGGTTTGTGTATTTCAACGCGATTGCCGGGATTTTTTGATTCCTAGCTTGCGTGACAGTTCATGCGTTTTGCCCCTACTTTTTTCATGTTTGAGATTAGTAACCGCGCAGCGTTTTTCACACTGCGAGGTTACTTTTTTTTGCGATCGCGACCCGAGTTTTGTGCTGGTAAAGCAACCGATTCAATAGCATCAGACAATGATTAATTACTGTCTTTCTGCTGTTTCTACTCGGAATCTTTCCACCGATGTCAATAGGTCGCGAGCAACGCCTACCAAGTTTTGCAAAGCACCGGAAACTCTTTGCGCTTCTTGGGATGTTTCCTGAGCCGTTAATTCGACTGCTTGCATAACGCTGGCTACGGCGCGAGCGGTTTCGTTTTGCTCTACAGTGTCAGCAGTAATCGATCGCACTAACACGTCAATGCGGTTGGTAACTTGAATGATATCTTCCAGCGATCGCTTAGCTTGTTCTGCCAATCTCGTACCTTCGAGCACCTGTTGCGTGCCCTCTTCCATTGCTGTCATCACCGCGCCGGTTTCGCTTTGAATTAACATCACGATTTGCTCGATTTCTTTCAAAGACTTGGCAGCTCTATCTGCTAACTGTCGCACTTCGTCTGCCACGATCGCAAATCCTCTGCCCGCTTCCCCGGCTCTCGCCGCTTCGATACTGGCGTTCAAGGCCAACTAGTTCGTCCTGGAGGCGATCGTCGCGATCAAAGCTACAATCTTGGAAATTTCTTGAGAAGCTTCTGCCAACCTCTTGACTTTTCGGGATGTTTCTGCTACAGTTTCTCGAATTTCTAAAATCC
>JBOFTL010000436.1:0-4888 GCA_051652045.1 Microcoleus sp.
TAGGTGAGGTTTTTGGGCAGGTTGAAGTTAAGTAGGGATTGCTGAATAAACAAGGGAAAAGTTCGATCGATTAGTTCCGATCGAACAGTTTGTAGTTATTGAGTTCAAATTCTAGATTTGGCAACAGTTCGATCGCGCCAAGACGCGGGCTAGCAATGCGCATTTTACCCGTTACCAATTACCAATTACCAATTACCAATTACCCATCCGTTGCTTCCCGCAGCGAATCAATTTCCTTCAAAGTTTCCTCCGGATCGGATTTCAATCCGCCTTGAACGTAATTCAACTTGACTTCTTCCAACCAATCCGATAGCAGGGATTGTAATTCCCGAAGAGTGTTCTCATTTTGCAATTCCTGCCGTAAAGCTTGGTTAAATTCTTGGCTGAAATTATCGATAATTTTGCGACCTTTATCGTCTTCATAAGTGTTAGCTATTACGTCAACCGCAGTTTTAGATAAGTAATTGGCTAGCTGTTCCGTCACTTCCGTTGGTAAAATATTAACAGGCGAAAAAGTTTGCAGGATTTGATAGAAATCTGACTGTTTGATTGTTGATTCTAAATTGTGATGCAGCAAATCTTCCAAACCTGGCTGCACTCGCGGTAAAACTTTGTAAATTGTCAGTTCCAAAATCCGGTTGGTAAGTTGTTCGATCGTATTTTCTTGATTGACGTGAAGGTACGGCTGTTCTTGCAGCAATACCCGCGCCGCATCACCCTGTTCGATCGAACTTTGAGCTTGATTTATGAACCTTACCATCATGTATTCCGACATCGTATCGGCTAAATAAGCTACAGGTTCGTAGGTAATTTGAGCTACGATGCGATCGAGATTCACCAAACCGGATTTGTGCAATCGCACTAATACCGGCAAAATCCGCCACTCGCGCCAAATCGGAATTAACAAAAAGACTTCGTACCACCGTCTCAGAACAAAATTAAACCAATTTACCCCCGGTTGGCGGCGGCTGTGGAACAAACTTTTTATCAAAAACTCTACTCCAAAAAAACAGATAAAAAAGGCGTCAATTTGCCAAAAGCGATCGCCACTTTTTAAGTAGTCAGAATTGCCCAAATTTGGATTGATACCTGCGATCGGATCGTAAGTTTTAGCTAAACTGGGAAAATAGCTCAGATAAACAGGGCGTACTTGCAAGTAAGTGTAATGGAAAAGTACCAGCAAAAAATTTACTAGAGCGACGATCGCGCTTGCTTTTGCCCACCTAATCCCTTGTTTAGAAAATTTGGTTTCGGTGCCGTTTGGAACCGTGTTGGAATCTAACATAATAGTTGAGAGTTGATAGTTGAGAGTTATAGTGCGAGCGTCCCCGCTCGCGATCGATTGATAGTCGATCGTTGAGAGTTGATAGTCCATCGTTGTCAATTGTTGTCCGTTGTCAATTATAGGTTGTCCATTACCCGTTACCAATTCTTCAATCTAAAATCCAAAATCTAAAATCTAAAATCGCTAAATCTATCTTGTGGCCGATGCTAAAAAAAACCTCCTCCTTGTAAAATTCATTTGTGAAAGATAACTGAAGGAAACTACATACCGTGAAATTAAAAACAGTTATATCGCTGCTCAAAGAAACTTTTACGGAATGGCAAGAAGATAAAGCACCCACCCTAGCAGCAGCCCTGGCATATTACACAGTTTTCTCCTTAGCACCGCTATTAATTATTGTCATCGCGATTGCCGGTTTGGTGTTTGGTACAGAAGCAGCCCAAGGTCAAATCGTTACCCAACTCCAAAGTTTGATCGGCAAAGATGGTGCCGAAACTGTCCAAGAATTGATTGTCAATGCTTCCCATCCCAGATCGGGTGCGATCGCTACTTTAGTCGGCGTAGCGACACTTTTGTGGGGCGCTTCCAACGTATTTACTAATCTTAAAGAAGCCCTCAATACTATTTGGAATGTTAAACCGACTCCGGGGCGAGGCATTTGGGGATTTTTGCAAGACCGCGTGTTATCTTTTGCAATGATTTTAGGCATCGGCTTTTTGCTATTAGTATCCTTAGTAATTAGCGCGCTGCTAGCAGCCATCAGCTATTGGTTGAATGGCTTACTGCAGGTACCAGTTGAGATTTGGCAAGTTGCAGATCTTGTTATCTCCTTTAGCGCAGTCACCTTACTTTTTGCCTTGATTTTCAAAGTCTTGCCAGATATCAATTTGGCTTGGAATGATGTGTGGATCGGTGCTGCCATCACCTCAATTCTGTTTACGATCGGCAAATCTTTAATTGGAATTTATCTGGGAAGTAGCGGTATTGCTTCTACCTACGGTGCGGCTGGATCGTTTGTCATCATCTTGCTCTGGATTAATTATTCTGCTCAGATTCTCTTCTTAGGTGCCGAGTTTACCCAAGTTTGGGCTAACCGATACGGTTCTCGAATGCGCATCTCGCGACAGAATTTGCTAAACGACAAAGACGGGGAGGCTGCGACATCGATACCTCGGAAAAATTATTAACAGCAGACATAAATGAAATTTGGGGTTAAATTCGATCGCCAGTTCTCACTACTAGAAACGCACTCTAAATGCAGCTTTCAGCAGCGATGTTGCTGCAAATCAATGTTGTTCGATCGCACCGGGAGAAAAGGAGATATTCCCTCGACACCGATCGGTTTTCACTTTGATTATCTTGGCTTTTAGCTGCGACGTGGCTCTGCCAGCAGAAGGAAGTGGTATTTCAACTAACTCCCAGTAATTTATCTCTGAGGGGTGATTCCTCAATCGCACATTTTGATTTTAATGAAAGCTAGCTTTCATGTTCCACTTTCCTAGGAGTAGCCAGAATCGCGCTTTCCATCTGCTGCAAATTTTTTTAAATTTTGGTAAACAATCATGATTTCTGCAACTAAAAAACGTATCGCCCTGATCTCAGTCCACGGCGATCCTGCTGTTGAAATTGGCAAAGAAGAAGCGGGAGGGCAAAACGTTTACGTGCGCGAGGTGGGTGAAGCTCTGGCAAAACAGGGATGGCAGATCGATATGTTCACTCGCAAAGCCGACTCGCAACAAGAAAGCATCGTACAACACCATCCTAACTGCCGGACGATTCGCTTAACAGCAGGACCGGAGGAATTTATCCCGCGCGACGAACTTTACGGATATTTGCCCCTTTTTGTCAGAGAGTTTCAGAAGTTTCAGTTAGAATCGGGGTGGCAATATCCTTTAGTGCATACGAATTATTGGCTGTCTTCTTGGGTAGGAATGGAGTTGAAAAAATCGCAGCCAGTCAAGCAAGTTCACACTTACCATTCTGTCGGAGCAGTTAAATATAAGTCGGTTTCGACGATTCCAATGATTGCGAAAACTAGGCTGCAAGTAGAAAAAACCTTGTTAGAAACTGCCGATCGCGTGGTGGCTACAAGCCCTCAAGAAAAAGAACACATGAGGTCTTTGGTGTCGGCAAAAGGCAAAATTGATATCATTCCCTGCGGTACAGAAATTCAGCGATTTGGTTCGATCGGGCGATCGGCAGCGCGACAGCAATTGGGCATTTCTGAGGAAGTGAAAGTAGTATTGTACGTCGGCCGCTTCGACCCTCGCAAGGGAATTGAAACCTTAGTCCGTGCTGTAAATCAGTCGTCGCTGCGAGATAAAGCAGATTTGAAACTGATAATTGGTGGCGGGTGGAGGCCCGGCGAAAGTGATGGCAAAGAACGCGATCGCATCGACAGCATCGTTCGAGAATTGGGCATGAGCGACATTACCAGTTTTCCGGGAGGTTTGAGTCGAGAAATTCTCCCGGCTTACTACGCAGCCGCCGATGTTTGTGTAGTTCCCAGCCATTACGAGCCCTTCGGTTTAGTCGCGATCGAAGCGATGGCTTGCGGTACTCCCGTAGTGGCTTCCGATGTGGGAGGACTGAAATTTACAGTAGTCCCGCAAGAAACAGGTTTGCTCGCACCGCCCAAAAATGAACTCGTGTTTGCTAGCGCGATCGATCGCACCTTAACTGACTCCGCATGGGCCCGGCAACTCGGAAAAGCAGGCAGGAAGCGGGTTGAAACCTATTTCAGTTGGGATGGCGTGGCCTCCCAACTCGGGCAACTGTACGCTCAACTGATCGAACCATCTGCCAAGAAACTTGACCCGGTGAGCGCTTAGTGATATCACCGATCGTGGTTGAAACCAGTTTTTCTCGATCCCTGGGGATCTCTTCTGTTCCAACTGGAAACTTGCAACCAAACGTGAGATCGGGAGGTATTCTTGTACACACCACAACATCGGGCAAAGCGTCTGCTACCCATGAGTGACAGCGAGCTAATACGCCTGTGGGCGGAGCGCAAAGCGCCCCGCTACAGGCGTTTTAGCAGGGATGCTGCCCACCGTTTCCGGATGTTTTTTGGAGGCAAGTCGTTGTCTCAAGTAACTCTGGCTGATGTCGAGACTTTCGCAGCGGCGATGAGATCTCGCAAAGTGCCGCCCCCTTTTTACAAAGACACCTTGCTAGTGTTGATGTCGCTGTTTGCCTTCGGCCAGCAAACAGGAGTTTTGCCGCACAGGATTCCCTTGCAGCAGTGGCCGGTGTATCGCAGGCGGCGCAAAATATTTAACCAACGCCTGCGCTTCAACCTGTCGTGTGGTTTGTGCTTGTGTTTGTGCTTTTTCTTCGGCCGGATGGTGCCGAGGCTGTGGGGGCAGAATGTTTCGGCAGAAATCTCGCCAGCCCCCGATCGCGCGCCATCGGTTACTGCGATCGACTCCGCCAAGCCCGAGATTCCTGCGATCGCCAGCCAGCCGCAGGCAGACAAAACGCCTGCCCCACAAGAATCTGCGGAGAAATCTCCAGAAAGTGCGATCGGGCGCGATCGTCGGGCTATACAGACTCGTAGTGGAGTTCACCGGTACTTGGGAGATGTCTGAAGAAATGGAAAAC